>DATFVJ010000346.1:0-15045 GCA_035260365.1 Streptosporangiaceae bacterium | reverse complement strand
GACCAGGGTAGTCGAGGCGGCCGAAGAACAGCGGGGTGCCCGGAATGTCCCTGAGTGCTTCGGCCCGCCGGTACAGATCGGCCTTCAGGTATTCCTCGGAGACGGGGTCACCGCCGAGCGCCTTGAGCGAAAGCACGTTCGCTCGCATGCGGCGCAGGAACTCGCGCGACGCGCGCAAATGGGCCTGTTCTGCGGCCAGGACATCGCCGGGATCCGCGTCCGGCGGATCCGGAGTGTCTGGCCGGTCCGGAAGGGCATGAGGATCGGGGTCGGCCAGCTCCTCGTCTGTTTGCCTGGCTGCGGGCACGACGCATCTCCTTCGAACGTGGAGGGAGTGACGGCACAAGGAACAGGAACATACCAGAGCCCGGCGATCCGGTCAGCTCCATTACCTGCCGCGCACGCCTTGGGTATGCGGCGCCCCAGCGCGACTCGTGCGTCAGGCGAGCACGTCGAGCGGCTCGCCGGCCAGTTCGGCGGCAAGCAGCGGCGCGACCAGCGCCCAGTCCCCGACGATCCCGATGTCGGCGGCGTCGAAAACGGGCGCGTCAGGATCGGTGTTCACGGCCACGACAAGCCCGGCGCTGCGCGTTCCCACCATGTGGTTGAACTTGCCCGACGCACCGAGCAGCAGGTAGACCGCGGGCGAGACGGCACGGCCGGTGATCCCCACCTGGCGGCTGCGCGGCAGCCAGCCGGCGTCGGTTACTTTCCTCGTGCCGGCGAGTTCCGCGCCGAGCGCGTCGAGCAGCGGCGTCAGGTCGCCGTAACACGAGGGGTCAACGCCCTGGCCCACGCACACGACCGAGGTCGCGAGGGCGAGCCGTTCCGGTTCGTCATTGGTTCGCCGGTCGCTGAACGTGACCCTCCCCCGCGGCGTGACCATGCGCCGCTCCATGACGGCGGCGCCTTGGCCCGCACGCGGGTGCAGCGCGGGCAGGACGCCGGGCCGCACGGTCGCGAGCTGAACCGCGGAACGCGCGGTCACCGCGGCGACGAGTTGCCCGCCGAAGGCCGGCTTCCAGCTCACCAGGCGGCCATCGGCTACTTCGAGGCCCACCGCGTCACCGGTGAGCCCGGCGCCGAGCAGCACGGACACGCGGCCGGCCACCTCGCGGCCCCATGAACTGCTCGGCGCAAGTATCGCCCACGGCCCGCGATGCTCGTCGTCGGCCGCGCCGGGCGGCCGGGCCCACGCCGCGACAGCCGCGGCGACATCCTCGGCCGTGACGTCCCCGGCCCGGGAATCCGCCGCCAGAGCGTTCCCAGCCGCCACACCCTCGAGCGAGATCACCGTATCCGCACCCTGCGCCCACACGAGCGCGGCCGCCGAGGCGCCGGCCCCCGCCGGCGGCCCACCAGAAGGCGGCCCACCAGAAGGCAGCCCACCGGAAGGCAGCCCACCGGCGCTGTCCACCACATTTCCCGCGACCGCGTCCGGGCCGTCCAGGGTGAGCAAGGTGACGCGCCCACCAAGGCTGGCGGCGAGCCGGGCCGCCGCACCGAGCAGTTCCGCGGTGGTCCGCAGCCGCCGCGGCTCGGCGACCACCGCCACGACGGGACCGTCCCCGCCGGTCCGCGCCACCTGTGCGGTGGCTGCGGCGGGCGGCAGCCGCCCCGCTGCCTGTCTGATCAGATCCGCGGCGCGGCGGACCTGCCGGTCCAGCGGGCCCGCCAGCATGATCCGGCGCCGGTCGTGCGCCAGCACCCGCACCTCACCGACCTCGGTCGGGCTACCCTGCTGCCCCCACGGCCCGCTGCCGAGGTCGGCCGCGGTCAGCACGCGGATCCGCTGGGCCGCGTCGCCGCGCTGCGACGGCGGCACCTTGCACGGCGGGCACAGCCGCTCCGCCGCGGTGAGCAGCACAGGCAGCCGGACGGCGGCGGTCACGAACCCGTCGTCGCGCTCGCAGCCGGCGATCACCAGATCGCCGTCCAGGCTGAGCTCACGCACTCCGGAAACCATCGGCAGGTCAAGCAGTTCCGCGAGCTGCGGGCCGACCTGGCCGGTGTCACCGTCCACCGAGTTGAGGCCGGCGATCACCAGGTCGAACGGCCCGCTACGAGTGATCGCCGCGGCGAGTGCGCGGGAGGTCGCCAGGGTGTCAGAACCCGCGAACGCTGGGTCGCTGACCAGCACGCCGTCGTCGGCGCCCCAGGCGATGGCCTCGGCGAGGACGTCCGCCGCCTGCGGCGGGCCGAGCGTGAAAGCGGTGCAACTGCCGCCCGTCGCACGGGCCAGTTCGACGCCCTTCGCGATCGCCCGGCGGCAGTATGGGTTGATCTCGGACTCGCGGTCGCGTACCAGCCGGCCGTCGGCGCCAAGCCGCAGGTCTTCGAAACGGGGAATCTGCTTGGCGAGTACGGCGACACGGAGCGGCATCGTCATTCGTGCCCTGCCATTTCTCGCCCTTCTGGTCACCGGTCAGCTCCAGCGCACGCCCGCCACAGCACGAGCGCGCACCCGTCATCGACATCAGCAAACACTGCGACCTCCCGCATTCCTGCCGTGATGGTTCCTGGGCCGGCGCAGGTGATCTCGCCGCGGCCATCCGGGCCATCAGGGCCGTCCGGAGCCACGATGTTGCCATACCGACCGCGCGGACGGCTGGTGGGGGTGGTCAGGCCGCGCGCCTGCCCGCGCAGCCGTTCGGGATCATGTCCGACCTGTGCGGGACGTGCCGGTACCGCGGCCCGCTTGGCCCGCGAGGATGACCGCGCCGTCCCCGCGGCGGCTGGCAGGCCCGCCTCCGCGCCGCATCGCGTGCGCATGACCGGCCTGGCCGTGGCGGCGCATACTGGCATGGGTGATTCGATGGAGCCGATGAGCGTCAATGACGGCTCGCGCGAGGAGCCTGCCGAGCTGGTACACGTCACCGGGCTTAGCAGCATCGACGCGATGCGATTCCGCAGCGTGCTCGGCAGGTTCGCGACGGGCGTGGTCGCCGTGACCGCGATCGACCCCACGACCGGCCAGCCGACCGGGCTCGCGGCGAACTCTTTCACGTCCGTATCGCTCAACCCGCCCCTCGTGGCTTTCTGCGTCGCGCATACAAGCACCACCTGGCCGAAGGTGCGCGCCGCCGACCGGCACTGCATCAACATCCTGGCCGAACACCAGCGGGAAATGTGCCTGCAGCTGGCCACCAAGGGCGGCGACAAGTTCGCCGGGCTGACCTGGACCAAGTCACCGGGCGGTCATCCGGTGCTCGACGGCGCGGTCGCGTGGCTCGAGTGCGCACCCGAGGCAGAGTACGAGGCGGGCGATCATGTCATCGTCGTCTGCCGCGTGTATAACCTGGACAAACACCATGCGGGCGGGCCGCTGCTCTTCTACCGCGGCGGCTACGGCCGGTTCCAGGGTTAGGCGTGTGGTAGGCAAAGGACTTCCCCTCCGAAAACACTGCCGAACCCGGACAAACCGGGCGGGAAAATGACGTTTTCGGAGGGGAAGTTGCCTTTTGAGGCCACCAGGTTCGTCCCGGTCGGGCCCGGCGGCCGGGCTGGCCGGATCTCAGCGGCTATGACTGATGCTGGTAGGACGAGGGAAGAGATACGGGTACGGCGTGAAAGATGATGTTCGGGGGGAGCATGGGACCGCGTGCCGCGTGCGCGAGGAATCGTGCGGATACGACGGTCGCAGTCGGCGCTGCGGCGGCCGCGATCGCCATCACGTGCGGTGGCTTCGCCGCGACGTCCACGGGCGGACCGGGCACGAGACCGGCGGGCACGTCCGGCGCCCATCCCCGTGTCTCGATCGATCCGGTCGGTGCCTCTTCGGCCCCACCTGGTGGTGCCATCTCCTACCTGATCCGTATCTTTCCGGCGCGAGCGCTGGTCCGCGGGGTGACGATCGTGGCCGCCGCCGATCCGGCCGGCATCACGCTGACCACCGGTTGCGCTGACGCGGCCGGTCGTCCCGGGGGGTCGTCCCCCCGGCCGGCCCCGGCCGGGGGGTTCCGGGGGTCGTCCCCCCGGCCGGCCCAGGCCGCCGCAGGCGACCGTCCGCACCCAGCGGTGGCCACCTGCACGTTCGGCCCAGCCACCGCGGTGGACGCCGCCACCGCTGGCCTGCATGTCCTGGTCCGGATACCGGTGCACAGCCCCGCGGGAACCCACCTTCTGCTGGTCGTCGCGGTGGCAACACCCATGCACCCGTCCGGCCCGGCGGGAACCCCGGCCTGCGCCCCTGACAGCGCACGCACCTGCGCGCAGGCGGTGACCGCCGCCGTCACGTTTACCATCGGGAACCCGGCCGCGCCGCCCCAGCCGCCGGCCGAAGCGCCAGCGAATCTGCCACCCGCACCGACGCCGCCGGCTACGCCGGGCGCGCGGCCTTCACCGGCCGACCACGGGCAGGTGTGGCCGACGCCCGCGGCCGCCGCCAGCCCGAGCGGCACATACGACACCGGTCGGGGCACACGTTCACGCGCGCACAGAGCTCCGGGCGCAGGCCGCAGGGCGAACCCCGGCGCAGAGCACAGCGCCAAGCCGGGCCCAGAGCGCGGGCCTAACCTGGGCGCGGAGCGCGGGGCCAGGCTGGGCGCGCGGCGCGGAGTGGGGCGAGGCGCGCGGCGCGGGACCGGTCTGGGAGTGGGCCACGTCACGGGGGGCGCGGGACATCGCGGGCACCGGGGCTCGGCGCGGAGCACGACGGGGCGGGCCAGTGCTCGCGCCCGGGCAACCAGTTCCAGCCGAGCACACCGCGGCGGATCAGGCTCACGGCCAGGTTACGGCGTGCCGCCTCCGTACCAGTGGCCGCCGGATCTTCCCGGCAGCAGGTTGCCCGCCCCGCCCTACCCGGCGGCGGCGCCGACCACTCCAGCCAACATTTCCCCCGTTCTGCCGAGGATTCCGGCGCAGATGCCGGGCGTCGCGCCGACTCTGCCCGCCGCCACCGCCGGCCCCGCTGGCGGTGGCGGCGGTGCGGGCGGTGCGGGCGGTGCGGGCGGTGACCTGGCGAATGGACTGCCGACACAGAGCGAGGCGGCCAGCAGCAGCGACCTGCCCGCGCCGTTCGGTCTCGCGGAAGCCCAGATCCTCGGCGTGGCCGAGGCCCAGATCCTCGGCCTCGCACTGGCACTCGGCGCGGCACTCATCGCGCTGCTTCGGCCGTTCGGCACGCCGCGGCAAATCGGCGCCGCCCGCGGACGCGTGTCAGCGGCCCTGAGGCGACCGGTCGCGGGCAAGGCTGGCACCGATCAGGATGTGGCAAGCGATCGCGGCGGCGCCGACGACGTTGAGTGAATCCACGCCGGACGCGACCGCCTCGGGGCTCATCCGGATGCACACAACCTCGTCGGCCTCGCCCAGCCAGCGGGAGGACAGACCATCGCCTTCCGTGCCGAGCAGGAGCGCGACCCTGTCCCCCATCGCCGCGCCGCCCAGCGCGGCCGCCGACTGATCCGGAGTCAGGGCGAGCAGCCGGAAACCCGCACCGCGAAGCTCGGCCAGGCCCGCGCGCCAGTCGCTCATACGGGCGTACGGGATGGCGAAGACCGCGCCCATCGAGACCTTCACGGCCCGCCGGTACAGCGGATCGGCACATCTGGGCGACAAGATCACCGCATCGACGCCCATCGCGGCCGCGCACCTGAAGACGCCCCCGACGTTGCCGTGATCGACAAGATCTTCGAGGATCACGAGGCGGCGGGCGCCTCGGGTCACGCTAGCCACGCTCGGCAGTGGCAGCCGCAGGCACGAGGCGAGCGCGCCGCGATGCACGGCGAAGCCGGTCAGCCGCTGCGCCACCTGATCCGTGACGACGTACACCGGCGCCTCGGTGCCGTCCAGCAGGTCCGCGAGGCCGGCCAGATGCTGGCTGGTCAGCAGCACGGACCGCAACGGGTACCCGGCACTCACGGCGCGCCTGATCACTTTCGCGCCTTCCGCCACGAACATCCCGTGCTCGGCCTCGAGGCTCCGCCGCAGGTTAACGTCGCGCAGCCGGACATAGTCAGCCAGCCGCTCGTCGCCGGGATCCGCCACCCGGATGATTCGCGCCACCCGGTAAGTCTGACCGCCCAACCGCCGCGATGGCTCCCCGGCCGGCCGGCCCGGGCGGCACATCCCGCGACTGCCCGCCGGCCCGGCGAAGTACTTGGTCCCGAACGTCCGTAACCATTACAGAACAGGCAAGTTGTCCGTGCTCGCCGTTGGCTGAGGGGTAGAGTTCACGCCCTGAAACCACCTTGCGCGCCACGAGCGAGGTACGCCATGCCAGACGACGAGCTGCCCTACTTCTCGCCCCGTCATCCGGGGCGCCCCCGGCGCAGCGGCAACGGATGGATCATTGGGATGGCCGCGACGGCGATCGCCATCACCCTCGTCCTGGTGATCGGTGTCCGGGCCGTCCTCGTCCGCGCGCTCTGCGAGCAAGGGCCGGTCCGGCTGCACGTGGCGGCCTCGCTCGACATCGCACCGGCCGTGCAGCAGATCGGTAAGTACTTCAACGACCTCAACCGCGACGTCGGCGGCCATTGCGCCCAGGTCGAAGTCACCGAGGATGCTCCGGGCCGGGTGGCGGCCGAGCTGTCGGGGATGGGCACGATCACCGGTGAGTCACCCATCGACGCGTGGGTTCCCGATTCCAGCCTGTGGCTCAACGTGGTCAGAAACTCCGCCCGCGGCGCGGCCGCCGCGCGTCCGACCGGAGTCTCGGTGGCGCGGTCTCCGCTCGTCATCACGGCGCCGCGGTCCATCGCAGGCGTCGTCGGCCGCTCATCGACGCACATCGGCTGGCGGACGCTGTTCCCGCAGTCGCTCGGCGGACCTTCCGCATCGCTGCACCTGCAGGTCCAGTTGCCTGATCCGGCGCACAACGCGGCCGGGCTCGCGTCGCTCGTCGAGGTCCGCAGGCTGCTCGGCGGTCAGCCGGCCGCGCGCGACGAGTTCACCAACTTCGTCCACAACGTCCGGCCGAGCGCGTCGTTCGACGACCCGCAGGCGCTGTCGGTGCTGTCCACGCTGGCCGAGCCGCCGTGGCTGGCGCGCCCGGTCACCGTCACGAGCGAGCAGGCCGTCGAGGCCTACAACAAATCGACTCCGGGACGGCCGCTCATCGCCTACTACCCGGCACAGGAGTACGACCTCGACTTCCCATTCGCGCTGGCCACGTCCTCATCGCTGAAGATCCAGGCGGCACAGCTGTTCGAACAGGTGCTGCGGTCGAGTTTCGCCTCCGGGGCGGTCCGCGGCGACGGATTCCGTTCGGCGAACGGCCAGACCGACACGGCCGGCAGCCAGTTCGGTATCGTCGGCGATCCGCAGCCTGCCGTCGCTCTCGCGGCGCCCGGTGAGGCGAGCACCGCGCTCCAGGCCTGGAACCGGCTCAGCCTGGGTTCGCGCGATCTCGTGCTCGACGACATATCGGGGGCGATGACCCAGCCGCTGGGTTTGTCCGGGCAGACGCGCTTCGAGGTCCTGCAGGCGGCGGCGATCGTGGGGCTCTCGCTGTTCCCCGACAGCACCCAGATGGGAGTCTGGGAGTATTCCTACCAGATGAACGGGTCGCTGCCGTACCGGATGCTTGTCCCGGTGGGACCGTTGCCCGCGCAACTCGGGCTGATCACCCGTCGGCAGCAACTGCTCGAGGTCAGCAACGTGCTCGCGGCCCAGCCCGGCGCGCCGGCGGCGATGTACGAGTCGGTGCTTGCCGCGTTCCGCTGGATGACCGCCAATTATCAGCCCGGTCACGTGAACGCGGTGATCGTGCTCGGCTCTGGTACCAACACCGCGCGGGGCGGCATGTCGCTCAGCCAGCTGCTGGCCAGGCTGCGCGCGGACTACGACCCACGGCGGCCTGTCGAGATCATCATGGTCACCGCGGGGACGGACGCCGACCAGGCGGCACTTCGGGAAATCACGGCGATCTCCCACGGAGCCTCCTACACCGTCGAGCAGCCTTCCGATATAGCCAACGTGTTCTTCGACGCCCTTGCGCGCCGCATCTGCGAACCCAACTGCGGCCGGTAGCCGCCTCGCGGCCCGCCAGCCGCCTCGCGGCCCGCCGCCTCGCGGCCCGCCACTGCCGCGGCCCGCCACTGCCGCGCATCTGGGCGAACTGTGCGAAAAAATCATCAGAAACAGCGACCAGATATGTGAACCGCGCCGCGCAACCGTGCGTCCTTTGAGTGAGGCCCGGCGGGAGCGGGGCGCCGGGCCTCATACTCCTCTTCGGTTCTGGGTATCTGCGCGTGCTCCCGCACGCGATCGCCGCGCCCGCTCAGGACGCCGTCAGCCCAGGTCGTCGAGCAGCCGGTGAGCGCGCCCGATGAGCACGGGCACGCCGCTGCCCGCCTGATCAAATCCCTCACCCACGGTCTTGTGCTGCAGGAACCTCGCGTGAATGCCCTCGAGCACCACGGCGAGCTTGAAGCAGCCGAACGCGACGTAGTACCCGATGCCGGAGACGTCGCGCCCGGTCAGTTCGGCATAGCGGCTGGCGAATCCGGCGCTGCTGAGGAAGCCGGGCCGCGACGTGACCGCTCCGGCCAACTCCATTCCGAGCCGCTCGGTGTCGCCAGGATCTGTCCAGTAAGAAAGGGCGAGGCCCAGATCGGCGAGCGGATCGCCGAGCGTGGACATCTCCCAGTCGACCACAGCGGCCACCCGTGGTCGCGGCGCCAGCGTGATGAGCAGATTGTCGAGCCGGAAGTCACCGTGCACGAGGGTTCCTTCCGCGGTCTCTGGCAGCCGCTGCGCGAGCCGCGCGACGAGCCGGGTGAACTCGGGAAGCTCACGCGTCGCGGACAGGTCCCACTGCCGCTGCCAGCGCTTGAGCTGCCGGGCGAGATACCCGTCCGGCTTGCCGAAACCCGGAAGGCCGACCGCGTCGACGTCGACCTGATGAATCGCGGCCAGGGTCTCCGCCAGGCATTCCGATACCTGCCCGGCCTGCTCCGAGGTGATCTTCTCGCCGTCCTCCTGCGTCCGCAGAATCAGGCCGTCCACGTACCGCATGACGTAGAACGGCGCTCCGATGACGTCCTCGTCCAGGCAGAGAGCGACCGGCGCGGGCACGGGCACGGGCACGCGAGTGCCGCTCAGCGCGGACAGGACGCGGAACTCACGGCTCATGTCGTGGGCGGTCGGCAGCACGTGCCCGAGCGGGGGCCGGCGCAGCACCAGCCGGCGCGGGTCGCCGGGCTGCGCCGCGGCGAAATCGAGCCGGTAGGTCAGGTTGGACCGGCCACCGGCGATCAGTTCGATCCGCCGCAGTCCCCTTGCGCCGGGTACGCCGTTGGCGGCGAGCCACCCGATCAGCCGGCCGGGGTCACCGATGCCTGGAACACCCTCGTTGACCGTCATGACACCCTTCGTTCCTCGTCAGCATCTCAGGAGTTTCTATACAGGTACACCGGCCCCGACTATGGACTAACGCGCCGCCCTGACGTAGGCAGGGGACAGGACCATGGAGTGGCCCGTGGAGTGGCCCGTGGACCGACCGTCCTTCCGCCATCTGGTAAGAGGGGGAAACCTTTGGGTGACGCATGGATGCCGGGCGCCGGGCGCCTTCGGGCCAGTGCTGACGGGGGAGAGCTGCGAGGCGGCGCACCCCGCGTCGTGTGGCAGAGTCTCGAAATCGATCCGCGCCTGGTTTCCGCGCGGTCCGCGGCACAGTGCGTCGACCAACTCGGCCGTGTTCCCCATCTGGTCTGGAACCCGCTCAGCGGCGAGATCGTCCAGCTGATACCCGTGTTGCGCGCGGGCCGCTCGCTCGGCGGCCCGGACTGCCCGATCAGTGCGCGCGCGTTCTGCCCCGGCGATGCGTCCGGAGTCAACCGGGAAGGGCGGCTGTGCGTACAGATCGCCGTCGTCAGCTTCGCCCGTGAGCCGTTCAGCTCGGGCCCGATGACCGACGTCGAACGCATCGTCTGGTGGCTGGACACCTGGCGGATACCGCGCTCCTGGCCGGCGGGCCCGCCCGCGGCGCTCACGCAGGCGCACGAGCGGCCGCGCAGCGGCCGGCTGTGGGCGCGCGGCGGCCACTTCGGCGGCTCGCAGGTGCCCGGATGTCTCGCCACCGGGCCCGGGGCAATCGATATCGGGCGCCTCACCGATCCCGCGGTGCTGCCGACGATCGGCGTGCCGCGGCTTACCAGGGACGTCACCCTGCCGCGCAGGGAGAAGACGACCGCACGCGGCGCGGGTGCGATCAAGTTCCGCCATCACCAGCAGGACGACAGCGAAGCCCAGCTCACGACCGCGGGCTGAACGGTACCCGGCGCCGAATCGCCGCCCGGCACCGGCCGGATCAGCGCAGGTCAGCGCCGGTCAGCGCGGGGTCAGCGCAGGTCAGCGCGGAGTCAGCGCCGGGCGCTGAGCGCTGAGCGCTGGCTGACGGGCCGGCCCGAGCAGCGGCTCGATGATCTCGCGGAGTATCTCGCCGCCCGCACTGACCGCTGGCAGCGTCGCCCCGCCGTAGCCGAGCACGAGCCCGTGCAACCACGGTGCCGCTCGCTCGCTGAAGTAGCGGTCAAGCGTGGCCACGGCGACGCCGCGGGCGCGCGCCGCCGCCGCGGCCGCCGACGCGGTCACGGCAGGCAGTTCGAGCACCACGTGCATACCTGCGGTATCGCCGAGCAGCCGGGCCGGCCCGGGCAACCCCCCCAGGGCGCTCGTGATCGCGCTCCGCCGCCGCGCGTACTCGTGCCGCATCCGGCGGACATGCCGTTCCAGATAGCCGTCCCCGATCAAGCTGGCCGTGGCGCGCTGCACGGCGGCGGGTGTCCGGCTGGCCAGGCTGAGCCGTGTTTCCGCGACCGCGTCGAGTACGTCCGGCGGAGCGACCAGCCAGCCGACGCCGAGTTCGGGTGTGAGCGTCTTGGCCGTCGTGCCGAGGTAGGCGACGACACCCGGGTCGAGAGAGTGCAGCGCGGGCAGCGGCGCGACGTCGTAACGGAACTCACTGTCGTAGTCGTCCTCCACGATCAGCGCACCTGTCCGCCGCGCCCACGCCAGGAGCGCCTGGCGGCGTGGCACCGGGAGCCGCCCGCCGAGCGGCGTCTGGTGCGCCGGGGTCGTGTGGATGAGGCGCAGACCGGGCGGCAGTGCCTCCACCACCAGGCCGTGTTCGTCGACCGGGCACGGCACGACACGTGCGCCGCGCGCGGTCAGGATGGCACGCGCGGCGGGCCATCCCGGCTCCTCGATCCCCGCCGCGTCACCCGGCCGCAGCAGCGCCGCGGCAATGAGGTCCAGGCTGCCCGAGACGCCGCTTGTCACCATGATGTCGGCGGCGCAGCAGCTCACGCCCCGGCTTCGCCGCAGGTAGCCGGCGAGAATGCGGCGCAGCTCCGGCAGCCCGGCCGGGTCCGCGACGGGCTGCGGCGACGGCGTGGGCTCGGCCAAGCCCGCGAACCGCCAGGCGCGGCGCCAGGCGGCCTGGTCGATTCCGCCCGTCCAGGGCACGCCCGGCTGCAGGTCGATCACTGGTGCGTACGTCCCAGCGGGCCGGCGCTTGGCGGCACCCGCCGCGGCGAGATCAGGCCGCGGCGCGGCGGCACCCGCGGCGACAAAGGTCCCTGATCCGTGTCTGCCGCGCAACCAGCCCTCCGCATAGAGCTGCGCGTACGCGTCGGTGACGACGGTGCGGCTGACGCCGAGCGAAAGGGCGAGCGCGCGCGTCGAGGGCAGCCGGTCCCCCGCCCCGATCCGGCCGTCCAGCACCGCCTCGCGCAGCTGGCCAGCCAACTGCGTGGTCAGCGGCGCACCCGCGGCGCGATCGAGCACCACCGGCGGCTCGACGCAGACCCGCTCCAAGTGGTTATCTCCTTTTGCCGCAGAGTGGCCATTTCGATCAGTCCACTTGTTTTCTATGCTACGGGTCATGAATGACCGCGCACCACTGTCGGCCACCCCGCGCACGCGGCTGGGGCGGCTGAAGGAACGAGGACGCACCGGCCGCGGCGAGCTTTACGCGGTGCTCGACGCCGCCCTCGTCTGTCATCTCGGCGTGATCATCGGTGGATCACCCGTGGTGCTGCCCACCGGTTACGGGCGCATCGGCGACACGCTCTACCTGCACGGATCGGTCGCGAACAAGTCCTTGGGCGCCGCGGACGGCCAGCCGGTCTGCGTCACCGTGACCCATCTGGACGGCATCGTGCTCGCCCGGTCGGTGTTCCACCACTCCGTCAACTACCGCAGCGCGGTGATCTTCGGGACGGCACGAGTGATCACCGATGATCCCGAACGGCTGCGCGGCCTGCGGGCCATCGTCGATCAGCTGGCTCCCGGCCAGTGGGACACGGCGCGGGCGCCGACCCGTAAGGAGCTCGCCGCCACGACTGTTATCGCGCTGTCACTCGCGGACGCCTCGGTCAAGGTCCGGACCGGGCCGCCGGTCGACGATGAGCAGGACCACGATCTCGGCTTGTGGGCCGGGGTGCTGCCGGTTCACGTGACGTTCGGTGCAGCCGACGCCGATCCGGCGCTCCCGGCCGGCGTCGCCGTGCCCGCGCACGTGCGGGACCGCCGGTGGCCCGCGACGCCCGCCGGCGGCGGCACAGGCAGCCGAGCCAGGTCACAGCGCGGCTCCGGCAGCCGTTCCGGAACTATGGCCGTAAGCTGTAGCAATGACCGACCGGCTCGTCTGGATCGACTGCGAAATGACAGGTCTTGACCTGCAGCACGACGCCTTGGTCGAGATTGCCTGCCTGATCACCGACGGTGAGCTCAACATGCTCGACGAGGGCATCGACCTGGTCATCAAGCCGCCGCCAGAAGCGATAGCCCAGATGTCCGACGTGGTCCGCGACATGCACACCGCGTCCGGGCTGCTCGACGAGCTCTCCAGCGGCGTAACGCTGGCCGAGGCGCAGCAGCAGGTTCTTGACTACGTGCGCAGTCACGTGCCCGACCAGAAGAGGCCGCCGCTGTGCGGGAACTCGATCGCCACCGACCGCGCGTTCCTCGCCCGCGACATGCCCGACCTCGACGCGTTCCTGCACTACCGGATGATCGACGTGTCCGGCGTCAAGGAACTCGTGCGGCGCTGGTACCCGCGGGTCTACTTCGCGAGCCCGGTGAAGAAGGGCGGCCACCGCGCACTCGCCGACATCATCGAGAGCATCCTCGAACTGCGGTACTACCGCGCGGCCGTGTTCGTGCCCCGGCCAGGGCCCGATTCCGGCACGGCGCGCGAACTAGCCAGGATGTACGTCGCCGACCCGCCACCTGCTCCGGACGGCGATGGCCAGGGCCCCCCGCCCACGCGGGGCCGGGACCACGCGCGTGCGGACCCGGACGCGCGGGCCGGCCCGCCGCCCGGCGCCGATGCCTCCGCTGGAGCGCGGCCCGAGACGCCGGCCGGCTGAGCCAAGCGCGGCCGCCGATCCGATTCGGTGCCGCGCCCCGCTGCGGCTATGCTTCATCAAGCGCGCCGTGCGCGCGCGTGGTGGGCGTAGCTCAGTTGGTTAGAGCACCAGGTTGTGGTCCTGGGTGTCGGGGGTTCGAGTCCCCTCGCTCACCCCCATGAAACCGCCGGTCATAGGCCTGACCGGCGGTCACCTCTTTGACTCCCATCCGCTGGGTGTCCGATTTTGGGAGCAGGCCGGGAGCAGATCTTGGAAACGGGCGCCTGGTAAGGGGCCAGCAGGCCGTCCAGCACGGGCACCGCAGACCGTCGCGCGAGACGTGCTCGTTCATGGAGAGAGGCCTCCCACAGCTCTTGCAATCCGGCTTTGGCCTCGTCCCGCATCCCCGGTGTCACGTGGCTGTAGACGCCGCGGATCCCGGGGACCTCGTGGCCCATGCGCTCGGACTGCAGGACGTAGCGGATGCCGATGTCGTCCAGCCATGTCTGGTGGCCGTGGCGCAGGCCGTGCGGGGTGAGCCCTGGCCGCAGGGGGAGCCACGACGCGAGGGGCACCGGCGCGGCCGGGCTGCCGCCGGTGCCCGCGCAATGGGTGCCGCGCGTTTTGTGGCTGCCGATGGTTCCGCCGGCCCGCAGCTGGATGGTGTGGCCGCAGACCGGGCAGCGGCCACTGCAGTCCTTTCCGGCGAACCGCGGGACGCCTCTGCCCTCCGGCGGCGCGTACGGCTCACCGGGCCGCGCCGGCGGCCACGGCGGCAGCGGCAGGCCTGGCCATGGGGCGCTCGCGTCCACGAGCACCGGCGCCGCCAGCCGCGGATGCGCGCCCTTCCGCTGTGGGTACCGGCCGTCGGCGGCGGGCCGCACGACCCGGGCCGCGTAGTTCGAGCGGCGGAAGTGCCCGTTTCTCGGGCCGAGGAAGACGTAGTTGTCGCCTGGGCACCAGGGTGGCTCGGTGTTGCGGCAGGTGCACCTGCGGTGGGGGTTCGCCTCGAGGTGGCCGGCGAGGAGCTGCTCGAGGAAGGGGGGCACATCGGCCGTCCGTATGGAACCGTCTTTCGGCCGGCCGCGGTAGAAACGGGCGTCGAGCTCGTAGAGCTTCCAGGCGACCTCGACGGTGTCGCCGCGGATGCAACCTGGGAGCAGGCCGACGGCTTCGCTCCAGCGCATGCCGGTGTACGCCTTCGTGATCACCATCACGAAGGCGGTGTCGTTGCCGGACAAGGCTGAGCAGCGCTCGGCGAACAGCAGAACCTCCAGCGGCGTTGCCCATGTCCTCCTGGCCTTCTCGGCGCGCTCGATGCGCCGCTGTCCCTTCCGGCCCTTGCCGCGGCGGCGCGCTGCCGGGTTCACCTGGATGTAGCGGGGGATGGCGTCGCTGAGGATCGTGGTGAGTGTGGAACGGGCCTCGCGCGCAGTCCGCCGGGTGTAGCCACGGCCGGCGATCTGCTTCTCCCATACGGCGATCTCCTCGGTTGTCAGCGACCCGAGGGCCCGGTCGCCGAAGGCGGGGAGGATGTGCACCTCGATCGTGTACCGGTAGGTGCTCAGCGTGTTCAGCTCCAGGTCGAGGGCCGGGTACCACCGGTTGACCCACTCGGTCAGGGTGATCCGCCCGGCACGGGGATCGACGTAAGTGTTGCTGCGGATGGCGGCTTCCTGGTCGCAGCCAAAGTTCTCGGCGTCCTTGCGCGTCCGGAACCCCGGCTTCGACTCGAGGGTTCCGTCCG
>DATFVJ010000345.1:0-10171 GCA_035260365.1 Streptosporangiaceae bacterium | reverse complement strand
GCAGGTTACCGGGTTGATGCCGTCAGGTCTTACCGGGCCGCAGGCCGTCGTCACGCTGATCGAGGTACCGCCGAGTTACGCTGGCACAGAGTTCGCAGTAAGCCTCACCCTCGAAGATGAGGCAGGGCAGCCGGTGAAGGTGCCCACGCCTACAGGCAGTCTCGAACCATTGCGGATCGCGCAGATCGCCAAAGCCGAGATACCCAACGTGCCTGGCGTGCTGCTGCATGGGAAGGTGTGGAGCCGCGTCCAGGTGATCCTCAACTTCGGCAACGGCTTGCCACTGCAACCTGGACAGGCGTACACGTGGAAACTTGAAATTGCGGGCACTGACAATCCCCAGTGGCGCGCAAGCTTCCTGGTCGCTGCACCGCCGCAGCCTGTGCTCGGATAAGCCTGCCCGCCTAACCAGGTGACGGCACCCCCAGCCGTCCGGCAGCAGCGGCCCGGCGCGGCGGGAGCGCCGCACCGGTAGCAGTGGCGCGGCGCTTCATCGAGGCGCACGAAGGCACGCGCGCCGATCTCCGCCCCGAGGCCGGCGCCATCCTGCGCAGCCGTTATGAATCATGATCCCGAACGGCTCACGCGGGGTGACACCGGCCGGCCGCCTGCCACTGGCCCGGGTTACGCTGCGGTGCATGTATCTCGACCTCTCCGCCGGCGGCGCGGCGCTGACCGCACGCCTGGTGGACATCGCGTCCGTCAGCGGCGGCGAGGCGGCGCTGGCCGGAATGATCGAGGCGGCGCTGCGCGAACTGCCGCACGTGTCCGTGGACCGTGACGGGAACGCGGTGGTGGCACGGACTCACCTTGGCCGCGCGGAACGGGTTGTCATCGCGGGCCACATCGACACCGTGCCGATCGCGGACAACCTGCCGTCCCGGCAGGACGGGCGCCGGCTGTACGGGTGCGGCGCGACCGACATGAAGGGCGGCGTCGCCGTCGCGTTGCGGCTCGCCGCGACGGTGACCGAGCCGCGGCGCGACACGACGTTCGTGTTCTACGACTGCGAGGAGATCGAGGCGGAGCGCAATGGCCTGCTGCGGCTGAGCCGCCACCACCCGGACTGGCTGGCCGGCGACTTTGCCGTGCTGATGGAACCGACCGACGGCGTTGTGGAGGGCGGCTGCCAGGGGACGATGCGGGCCGAGGTGCACGTGCCAGGGGAGCGCGCGCACAGCGCCCGATCGTGGATGGGCCGCAACGCGATCCATGCGGCGGCCGACGTGCTCGACGTGCTGCGCGGCTACCAGCCGCGCGAGCCGAAGGTCGACGGGCTCTCCTACCACGAGGGCCTGAACGCGGTCCACATCCGCGGCGGGGTCGCGGGGAACGTGATCCCGGATTCGTGCGTGGTCGCGGTCAACTACCGGTTCGCTCCCGACCGGACCCCGGACCAGGCCGAGCAGCACATACGCGAGACGTTTCCCGCGTGGAAGGTGGAGATCACCGACGTCGCCGACGGCGTGCGGCCAGGGCTGGACGAGCCGGCCGCCGCGGCGTTCGTGGCAGCGGTCGGGGGGACGCCGCGGGCCAAACTCGGCTGGACCGACGTCGCCATGTTCGCGGCGCTCGGCGTGCCCGCGGTCAACTACGGACCGGGAATCCCCGAGGTCGCGCACACGCAGGGCGAGTACGTCGAGCTTGCGCAGATTCCGGAGTCTGAGGACCGGATGCGGGCCTGGCTGCTGACCCCACCCGCCTGACCCCAGTGGATGTGCCGCGCCGGGCGCCCAGGTTGTGACGCGCCCGGGAAGCCCGGCGCCCGGGGCGTGCCGCGCGGGGGCGCCGGGCGTGCGGGTGGTGACGCGCGCGAAAGGCCCGGCGCCGCGGGGCCGGGACACGCCAGAGGCCCGGCCCCACGAGGCCGGGCCTCTGGCGTCTGTCCGCCGCGGGCCTAGGCGGCCGGCCCAGCGACGAGCGTGAGCGTGGCGGTGTGGCGCTGGCCGTTGGTGTCCACCCAGGTCAGCGAGACCTGGTTGCCAGGACGCTGCGACCGCATCGCCGTGGTGAGGGACTGAGCGGACGTGATCGTGGCGCCGTTGACGCCGGTGATGACGTCGCCGACCGCCAGACCGGCGGACTGCGCCGGCGTGCCGCTGTAGACGTCGCAGACGAGCGCGCCTGAGTTGACCGGCGCGGATCCGCTGCCCGTTCCTCCGCCCGGCCCGAAGTTGCCGAAGCCTGACGCGCAGCCGGCGGCGATGTTCTGCACGCCCACGCCGAGGAACCCGCGCTGGCCGATCTGGATGGTTGAGCTGCTGTGCCCAGCGGCCATCTCGCGGGCGATGGACAGGGCGTGGTTGATCGGGATCGCGAATCCGATGAGCTCGGACTGGCCGGTGTTGTTGCTCGCGGCGGCCGTGTCCATACCGATGACCTGGCCCGCCGAGTTGACCAGCGGGCCGCCGGAGTCGCCGGGCGCGATGTACGCGTCGGTCTGCAGCATCCCGTGCAGCGTCTCGACGTCCGCGCTGCCCTGGTCACCTGCGGTGATGGTTCGGTTCAGGTTGGTGATGGCACCCGATGTGACGGTCGGGTGGCCGCCCTGGCCGCCCTGGTTGCCCAGGGCAACGACCGCGTCGCCCACGACGGCCTTGGACGAGTCGCCGATCGACGCGGCCTTGAGGCCGGACGCCCCCTGCAACTGCAGCAGCGCGACGTCATCGGTCTTGTCCGTGCCAAGGACGCGGGCCGTGTAGGTCCTCCCCGTGCCGTCGATCTGCGCGGTCACCTGGGTGGCGCCGTTGACGACATGGTTGTTGGTGAGTACCAGGCCAGAGGAGTTGAGCACGATCCCCGTGCCCTCGGCCGTCTGGTTCGAGTAACTCAGCTTCGACGTGACGTCGGCCACCGAGGGCGACACGGCGTTGTCGATCGCCTGAGCGTTGATCTTGCTGGAGCCGGTGTTCTGCAGCGGCGCACGCTGTGAGCCGGGCGTCGGGACCGCGGAAGCGCCCGGGCTTGACGCCGACGGCTGTGCGTTATTGTTGTCCGCGATCCCAAACGCGGCGGCCGCCCCGATGCCAACGCCCAGAATCGCGACGACGGCAAAGGCGAGGGCGCGCCGGCCACGGTGTGGGGGCTGGGGCGGCGCACCCCACTGCCCGAACGACGTACCAGGCGGCCAGTTACCTGCCCCTGGCGGTTGCCATGACCCCGGGTACGGCGGCGGTTGCTGGCCGCCGGAACCGTGACCGGGTGGCGGCTGCTCCTGCTGCTGATTGCTGACCCAGAAGGCGTCCGTCTGCGCACCCCGCGTTCCGTAGCCGGGCTGTTCGCGCCCGGTCTCGTGCGGCGCAGAATCCTGGCCTCCTCCGGCCCCGTAGACCGGAGGCTGGAGGCTTCCCGCGCCATGCTCTGGGGTGGCCGGGGTGGCCGGCCTGCCCATGTCGTAGGCCGGGGGCTGCGGGCTTTCCGCGCCGTAGGCCGGGAGATGCGGGCTTACTGCGCCGTAGGCCGGGGGGTCCTGGCTGCCGTGCGTCGGTGTCTCCTGGCTCGCACCCCACTCGGCCGGCGCTCGCTCGCCGCTGGTTCCGTACGTGGGCGTTTCCTCGCCACCGCCGCGAGACGCCGGGTCCTGCTCCCTCTCGTGCTCGTGATCTTGCATCCCCATCACCTTCGATCGGAACAGGCTGTTGTCCGGTCAGCACATCTGTCGGGACGGCCTCACCCAGCGTTGCGGCTCGGCTCGGGCCGACCACGTACCAGTCGGCTCGGGCCGACCAGGTACCAGTAAGCCAGAGCATCGGTAAGAGAGGCGTAAGAGGTGCCGGCGGCCCGCATGAGGGTTTCCCGCGGACTTGCTGAAGGCGGCGAGCATGTGCCGCGTGCGGGTCTTCATGACCGGCCCGGCCTGAGCTGGCCGGGCTGCACGAGCCCCGACTCGTAGGCGTAGACGACGAGTTGCGCTCGGTCCCTGGCCTGGAGCTTTACCATCGCCCTGCTCACGTGCGTCTTGGCGGTCGCCGGGCTCACCACGAGCAGTTGCGCGATCTCTTCGTTCGAGAGCCCTTCCGCGACGAGGGCCATCACCTCCCGCTCGCGTTCGGTCAGGCTGCTGAGATCCGGCGCGGACCGGGGCGGCCGGGCACGCGCCGCGAACTCGGCGATCAGCCTGCGGGTCACGCCGGGGGAGAGCAGCGCGTCGCCGCGCGCGACGGCCCTGATGCCGGCGATCAGCTCAGCGGGCTCGGTGTCCTTGACGAGGAACCCACTGGCCCCGATCCGCAGCGCTTCGAAGACGTATTCGTCGAGGTCGAAGGTCGTGAGCATGACAACGCGCACGGCGTCGAGACGCTCGTCGGAGATGATCTGTCTGGCGGCCGTCAGCCCGTCAAGCTTCGGCATCCGGATGTCCATCAGCACGACGTCAGGCACCAGCCTGGCGGCCATCGCCGCCGCCTGTTCGCCGTCGGCCGCCTCGCCGGCCACTTCGATGTCGTCCTGTGCGTCGAGCAGCGCCCGGAATCCGGCGCGCACCAGCGCCTGGTCGTCCGCGAGCAGAACCCTTATCACGTGACGCTCCCGCCCGCTCGCCGGCCTGCGGCACCGGTGCCAGCGACACCATGGACATCGGCGTCGTGCACGGGTGCCGCGCCGCCGGCATCCGCTGGGCCGTCTGGCCCGTGACGGCCGCGCTCCAGTGGCAGCCGGGCCTGGACCAGGAATCCCCGGCCCGGCAGAGATCGCGCGGTCAGCTCGCCGCCGAGCAGGCGAGCACGTTCTCGCATGCCCGCGATCCCGTTTCCGCCACCGTCGGCGGCGCCGCCGTCGAGAGCACCGCCATCGTCTTCGACGTCGACGCCCAGGCTGGTGTCGCCGTAACTGACCCGCACGGCGACGTTGGCCGCCCCCGCGTGCCTGATCACGTTCGTCAGCGCCTCCTGCACGATCCGGTACGCGGCGAGGTCGGTTCCCGCGGGCAACGGCCGTGAGTCTCCGCTGATTTCTGTCCGCACCGACAGCCCGGCGGCGGTGGCGCGTGAGGTCAGGTCGCTCAGTTGCGCCATCCCGGGAAGCGGCGAAAGCGGCGGGCGCTCGCCCGAGGAGGTGCGAAGCAGGCCGAGCACGGACCGAAGTTCGCCGAGCGCCTCCTTGCTCGCGTACCTGATCGCGGTGAGCGCGGTCCTGGCCCGTTCGGCCGCCTCGTCGGGCCGCTCGTCCATCAGGTGCAGCGCCACTCCGGCCTGGACGCTGATCAGCGAAATGTTGTGGGCCAGCACGTCGTGCAGTTCCTGCGCGACGCGCAGCCGTTCATCACTCGCGCGCCGCCGTGCGAGTTCGGCGCGCCCGCGCGCGGCGCTCGACGCGCGTTCGCGCCCCGCGCGGACCACCTCGGCGCCGACCAGGATGACAAGCGGCCACGCGGCGTTGGTGAGCCCGCTGACCACCCCGGCCGGTTTGTGCGCGGTGGGCAGGACGTAGCCGCTCCAGACGATGACCAGGTAAGCAGCGCCGCAGATCAGCCACGCGAGCAGGCGGTACCCGGCGAGGACGGCACCGAACACGGCCACGGCGAGCGGGAGGAACGCGGGTCCCCAGGAGTATCCGAGCGCGAAGAACGTGGCCACCGCGCTCGCGGCGATCAGCAGAGTCGCGGCCGGGTAGCGCCGCCTCCCGAGCAGCGCGGCGCAGCTCGCCGCGAGCAGCGCCACCCCGAGCGCGTCCAGGTGACGGCCGGCGTGCTGGTGCGTCTGCGCGCTGAAGCTGCCGCCGATCGTGACCGCCGTGATGACGCCGACGCCGACGGTGGCGCTCACCGTCTGCGCCCAGGTGGGTGGGCACCAGGACCAGCGCGGCCGACGTTGGTCTGCTTCCACATTCTGAACGGTAGGCGATAATGCCTGACCATCGCGTCGCGCGTGCGGAGACACTGTGCCGCGGCAGGCTACTACCAGCGGAGTATGCGCCGGGCCCGCTCTTGATTAGCGCGGTAACTTTGGCGAAAATGCTTCGCCAAAGTTACCGCGATCATGAAAACCGCCGCGTCGGTCGCTGGGATCGGCCGCTCATGCCGGGCGGTCCTGGGACGCGGAGCTGACGCGACATATCTTGTCAACGGGTGCCAGCTGTGGCATGCTGAAGCAGTCGAGATATGACGCGTACGCCGCGGTGCGGCCCGGCCGGGTCGAGCGCTGTGCGGCGGGCGCAACCGCACTGCAGGAGTTGAGGATGTCGACACTGTCCCGGCGCGAGGAGATGGCCGTCTCAGGTGCGGCGCTTTCCAGCGCACCCTGGAGCGCAGCCACCGTGACCGGCGGGGTCGTTGCCGCCGGCGATCTCGGCCTGCAGCTCATCGGTGGCCACATCGGCCTGACGATGCTGAGCGGCCCCCTGGCACTCGGCGTCGCCGCGTTCTTCGCGGTCGCCGCCGCCGGTGCGCTGATCAGGGCGCGCAACACCCGCGCGCTGGCCTGGGCGCTTCGCAACCCCTGGCGGTTCGCCCTGATGCCCGCGCTCGCGTGCGCGGCGGTGGTGCTTCCAGTAGCACTGGTCCTCGGCGGCGCCGGGATCTTCGGCGCCGTGTTCAGCGCCTTCTGGCACGGCCTGCTGGTGTACGGCATCACCGGAGCGGTGGGATCGCTGCGCCGCTCGCCGAGGTAAGACGCCAGGCCATGAGCCAGCGGACGGCACAGTTCGCAGCTCTGGAATCGTTAGGGATCTTGGATATTTAACCCGAACGGCTGCCGCGCCGGTTTGGCGCCCAAGCTGCGGGCGGCGCTGGTCTGTCTCGCCTGGCGCCCGTGGGTCTATCGATCCGCACGGTGCGGGTGAGTAGGTTGTGATTCGCCCGCCGCCGCGGATACTGCTACGATCGCTGGGTCGTTGGCGCCGCTAGCTCAACTGGCAGAGCAGCGGACTCTTAATCCGCGGGTTCGGGGTTCGAGTCCCTGGCGGCGCACCCGTTCTGACCTGGACTTATGCCCGTTCCGGGTCCCCTCGTGAAGGCCGTTTCGGGGCCATGGTTGCTCCACGTTTGCTCGTCAGTCCGGACCTAGTCCCACGGGCCGCCCTAGCCGGCCTCGCACCCGCCCGTTCTGCCCGCCTCGTCGGCCGCGCCGGCCACGGCGTCGACTCTGGCACGACCCCTACCGATGGTATTACACAACGTGACATCTACCGGATTGTGCAGCTAGATGACGCGTGCCCACGCGCCCAGGTACACGCGAGGTCCATCGGAGGTACACGCGAGGTACATCGGGTTACCCACACTCGGGTACCGCACAGATCAGCTTCGCGCGGTTCTACTGTTCGCCCTCCGACCCCGGAAGACGGTCCGTCTGTCCATGCGGGTGATCGGCCCGGAGCCGGATGGGTGCTGCACGCCATTCGGTCAGCGTCGCAGCCCGGTTACAGCGGGCCGGGAGAGGGGCTGGTGCCCGGTAACCTTGAGGGCACGTCCCGGGCATGACCCTGCCGCCTTCACCCGGACGGATTGTTCCATCTGCTCTGGCTTGCGGAGAGGGAGATGACCGAGACGAACCTGCCGCCCAGGGGGGCGGTGTTCTGGCCCGTCGGCACGGGCGACTCCACCACCGTGGTGGTTGACGATGAGCACGTGCTCCAGGTCGATCTGCGCGACATGGCGCTCGCCGATGAGCCGGACTCGGTTCACGCCCAGGTGATCGACCGGCTGGCCGAGGTGCTGCCTGAGCGTGACGGCGCCCCGTATCTGAGCGTGTTCGCGCTGACCCATGCGGACCAGGACCACTGCGCGGGCTTCGGTGACCTGCTCGACTCAGAGATCGTCATCGGCGAGTTGTGGGCGACCCCGCGGCTGTGGCGCGAGTTCACCGAGGACGCGCCTGCAATGTGCGAGGACGCCAAGCGGTTCCATGAGGAGGCGAACCGGCGGGTCGATGCGGTCCTCGCTCACATCGCCGCAGGCCGGCCGGTGCCGAGCGGCGACATGATCCGGGTGATCGGGTACGACGAGGACCAGTCCAGCGACCTGACCGCGCCGGACTATTCCTACGCCGGCCTGCCGGAGGAGTACTTCTCGTTCCCCGGCCAGGTGATCACCACGATGGACGGTGACGACGTCAGCGACAGGTTCGAGGCCTTCGTCCACGCCCCGTTCAAGGGCGACTGCGCCGCCGCCCGGAACGACACCTCTCTCGCATTGCGGATCACCCTGACCGAGGGAGCCGCCAGCGGCCGGATACTGCTCATGGGCGACCTCGCCTACGCCACGATCAGCCGCATCTTCGACATCAGCGATCCCGACACCGTTGCCTGGGACGTGATGCTGGCGCCCCACCATTGCAGCAAGAAGGTCATGTACGCCCCCGACGAAGCCGGCGACGAGGAACTCAAGCGCGACATCATGGACGCGCTGGAGAACGCGGCCGGACCCGGGGCATACATCGTCGCCAGCTCCCAGCCGTTCCCGCCGGCGGACAAGCCAGGTGCGAACCCTCCGCACATTGCCGCCAAGCAGCGGTACCAGGAGATCATTGACGCCGATCACTTCCTGTGCACGCAGGAACATGGCGGCGAGGAGGATCCCCGCCCGATCGTGTTCGCGCTCGGCAGCGGCGGATTGGTCCTGGTAACTGAAGAAGAAGTTGATGAGAGCGGTGGCGTGAGCCGGCTGGCGAAGGTCGCGGCCGGCGCGATCAGCCTCGCTGCGGCCCAGCGGCAGGTGAAGCGCGCACGCGGAATGGATGCAGCTCCCGCGAAGGCAGTGGGGTTCGGGCACCGATGACAAGCGGCGCGCCCGCGCCGATGCCTGCCACCGCGGATCAGCAGCGCGCGCTCGACGAGCTGCGGATCATAGCCGCCGGGGGGCCGAACATCGAGGTGCTCAGCACCGCCCCCGGGCCATACGAGAGTGTGGATATCGAGGTGTCGCTGGCGACGGCGGGCGCCGGCAGCGGACCGCGTGGCGAACAACCCGCGGCCCGGCTCCGCGACAGAGAACGGTTCGTGCTCCGCATTCCCCGTGACTACCCGTTCCGGCACCCGTCGGTCTGGGTGACCCATGACCGCTTCGCTGACCTGCCCCATGTCCAGTGGCGCCGGCACCTGTGCCTGTATGTGTCCCCGAGCACAGAATGGCAACCGTCCGATGGCATGTTCGGCCTGCTGGATCGGTTGCTCTTCTGGCTGGACCGGGCCGCAGCCGGCTCCCTGGAGGCGGCTGGCGAGCCGTTGCACCCGCCGCCGGCCTACCCGGCCGCGGAGGCCGGATCCGTGATCGTGCGCGCCGACACGCCCGCAGTCCCGGACACGAGCGAACTGCTGCTGGCGGTCCTGCGGCTACGCGCACCGGGCCGGGTGGAGATCATCGGCTGGATACGGCTGGGCGAGGCCCTGGCAAACATCGAGGACCCGCTGCTGCCGTTGCGCCGGTACGGCTCAGCAGAGGAGCTGGATCTGGGCCTGGCGATCATGCTAGCCAGTCCCAGCGACTTCGAGTTCCCGGCCACCGTCGAAGCGTTGCGGGCCATGCTCGCCAGCCACGCCGTTGATGACGACCTCCTGCTGGCGGGCTTGTCGCTGCTCGCGCTGGTCAGGCACAAGATCAGCGAGGCAGCGGGCCGGGACGACGAGGCAGGATCCGTTTACGTAGTGATCGGAACACCCATGCGCGGGCGCGCGGGGGGTACCCGGCACCAGCACATAGTCGCCTGGCGGTTCGACGACCTCGGGACGAAGGCATCCGGCCTGCTCGACGTCGCACTATCCCCATACGGGACTGTCCGTGATCTCGCTCCCGAAGTCCGTGCGCTGGTGGAGAAGTGGCTCGGACTCGCCAGGCTACGGTGGGTCCGCGTGTACGACGCCCGGCCCCAGGTAACCGTCCGGCGTGACACCGGCAGCCCGCTGGCCGCCCTCGCGGGTAAGCGGGTCCTCCTGCTGGGGGCCGGCGCGCTGGGCAGCCAAGTCGCCGCACACCTGGTACGCGCAGGCGTCGGCGCGCTGCAACTGGTGGACAATGCGAGAGTCTCGCCCGGCGTCCTCGTCCGCCAGGACTTCGTCAGCACCGATGTCGATGAGTTCAAGGCGGTGGCGCTCGCGCTACGGCTCCAGGCAATTGACAGCACCGTGTCCGTCGAGGCCAGCACGGCCGACGCTCATGGCCTGTTCGGCGATGCTACTGCCGCCCCCGACACCGACCTGATCATCGATGCGACCGCGAACCTGGCCCTGGCGGAACGAATCG
>DATFVJ010000344.1:0-7164 GCA_035260365.1 Streptosporangiaceae bacterium | reverse complement strand
GCCGCGCGGGCCTGTGACACACCAGCGCCAGCCGTTATGGACAATGATCCCGAACGGCTGCCGCGGATGCGGCATCCTCTGGTGCGGGGGGATCCCGGGGGGTCGCCCCCCCGGGGGGGCACAGCCCGAACGGCTGCCGCGGATGCGGCATCCTCTGGTGCGGGGGGGTCCCGGGGGGGCACAGCCCGAACGGCTGCCGCGCGGTGACCCGGCCTGGACAGCAGCGGCGGCGCGCGTTCGCCGGGCGCTGGACTGCGGAACGTGCTCGCCGGCCCATTCGGGAGCTACAGTGCCCGCATCATGGTTTCCCGCCCGCCTGCCCGCCCATACACCGCGCTCCGCGCCCGCGGCGCGCGGGTGCGCGGGTTCGTGCGCAGGCAGTTCATCACGCGCAACCGGCGGCTTTCCGCCGCGTTCGCGGCCGCGACGATCGTGATCGGCGTGGCGGCCGTGCGGGTCTCCCCGTCGTGGTTCTCGCCCGGCGTGATGATACTGCCGGTCCTCGCCGGGGGGTTGCTGCTGCGGGTGCGGGCCCTGCGGATCCTGTTCGGCATCGTCGCGCTGATGATCGCTTACGACGTGATGGACGGCCGGGCGGGGCCCGGCATCATCGCGACCATCGTCGTGGTCGCCGTCTTCGCCGACGTGCTCGCCAGGACGAGGGAGAAGCTCGGCGTGCGCGGGCTGCGCGGCGACCAGATGCTGATCGAGCTGCGCGACCGGCTGCGTGCGCAGGGGCAGCTTGCCGTTCTGCCGCGCGGCTGGGACTCGCGGGTCGTGCTCGAGGCGGCGGGCGGCTCGTCGTTCGGCGGTGACTTCGTCGTGTCCGCGTCGGACGGCAAGACGCTGGAGCTTGCGCTCGTCGACGTGTCGGGCAAGGGGATCGACGCGGGGACCCGCGCGCTGCTGCTGTCCGGCGCGTTCGGCGGCCTGCTCGCGTCGGTGCCGAAGGAGGAGTTCCTCGGCGCGTGCAACGCCTACCTGCGGCGCGGCGCGACCACAGAAGGTTTCGTCACCGCCATTCACCTGGCCCTCGACCTGATGACCGGTGAATACGTGCTGTACTCGGCCGGCCATCCGCCCGCGGTTCAGTTCGACGCGGGCAGCGGACGCTGGCGCATCACGCAGGCCAAGGGCATCGTGCTCGGCGTGGTGGCCGACCTGCGCCGCGTTCCTGAGCGCGGCGTGCTCCGGCCGGGCGACGCGCTGCTGCTCTACACCGACGGCCTCGTGGAGGCACCGGGCCGGGACATCGACGCGGGCATCGACCGCCTGCTCGGCGAGGCCGACCGGCTCGTCACGTCCGGATTCCGGCAGGGCGCCGCCGAACTCGTCCGTGCCATGCAGACCGGGCACGCCGACGACTGCGCGCTCGTCCTCATCTGGCGCACCTGAGGCCCGGTCTGGCGCACGTGCGGCCCGGTCCGCGGCATCGAGCGCGCCGTGCCCGCGGACCAGGTCCGGCGTCAGGAACGGCGCAGGACCCAGCGGCGTGGACTGTCTGCTGGCATATGGATGTCCTCTGCGCGGGTTCGGGTTCGGCGTGGTGATCCGAGTAGTCCGAGGATCTATCCGCTCGCTGGCGAGAGGCTCTGCCGCGCTTCTCAACATCGCATGAATCGCCGCGCCACGCCGGACCAGGCGCCGCGGCCACCGCGTCCGTGCGGCGCCCGAGCCTCCTGTGGTGAGCCGGGCCAGTATCCGCACGCCTCGTAATGCCGCCGCAGGAACGCGCCGGCACGCGACCGGCGGCCTGAATTTGCCGGGCGTCCCCAGCCCGACGAGATTGCGGTGCGGTAGGCTGCGCCGTCCCGGGGGAGCGACCCCCCCATTCGGGGGTCCGGGGGGCTGTCCCAGGGCTGTCCCCCCGGGCTAGCAGGGCCCCGCAGCAATGGATGCCGCATTCGCGGCGGATAAAATGCCGTGCGGCTCGCAGAGCGGGTGAAACTGAGGCTCATTGCCGCCGTGACCCCCGGTGATAATTTCCGGCGGCGGCGCGGCGTCTTGCGGTCACGGCGGTGCGCAGGGTAACTGTTTCAGGAATGTTTCGGGTGGGTACGGCGTCTTCCGGCCGGCCGGCCAGGCGGAGCCGAACCGTTACGCGCAGGACTCGTCCGGGGTTGCAGCGCCTGGATCAGGGTAATTCCGCTGGTAAGCGCGTCGCCTGATCTGACATTTATGTCATGTATCTGAATGTGACGCATCCGTCATTGTTTGCAATAGTCCGAGAAGTGTGCCGAAATAGAGACCGTGACGCGCGAGGCGGCTCCATCCAGCGGTGGGGTGAGCCGTGGGAACGACACCCACGGAGCGCCCGTACCGCTGCCGGGCGCAGGTGATGTCGCGGCGTGTCCCGGCACCGCGCCGCCGGCGCCGCAGCCGGCGATGGAGGCCCTGGCCGCGCGGGCGGCAGGTGAGAACTTTCCGGTGGCACTGCGGGTGCTGCCGCGCCTGTACCGGCGCCGCCTGATGGCCGTGTACCGGTTCGCCAGGTTCGTCGACGACGTCGGCGACGAGCCGGCCGCGGCCGGCCCGGCCCGCGACGGCGACGCGGCGCACGAACCCGGTGACAAGGCGAACTCACCCGGTGACCGGCTGCGCGCGCTCGACGCCGTCGAACACGACCTCGGCCGCGCGTTCACCGCTGGGCTCACGCCACGGCTCCCGGTCATCCGCGAGGTTGGGCTCGTGGCCGCGGAATGCGCCATTCCCGCGGAGCCGTTCAGGATGCTGATCCAAGCCAACCGGCAGGACCAGACGGTCAGCAGGTACGCGACCTTCGACCATCTGCTCGGCTACTGTGAGCTGTCGGCCAATCCGGTGGGCCGCATCGTCCTCGGTGTCTTCGGCGCTGTCACGCCCGAGCGCGAGCGCCTGTCCGATCTGGTCTGTACCGCGCTGCAGCTCGCCGAGCACTGGCAGGATGTGGCCGAGGACTTCGCCAGGGGGCGCGTCTACCTGCCGCAGGAGGACATGGCCGCGTTCGGCTGCACAGAACGCGATCTGGAACCGGCGCCGCCGGAGCCCGCCGCGCGTCCCGCCGGACCTGCGGGTCCCGTCCGGCGCGGCACGCCCGACCGTATCCGCGAGCTGATGCGTTTCGAGACCGAGCGCGCCGCGCGGCTGCTCGGCGAGGGCGCCGCACTCACCGGGACCCTGCGCGGCTGGGCCAGGCTGGCCGTGGCCGGCTACGTGGCAGGCGGGCGGGCGACACTGGCCGCGATCGCGGCGGCGGGCGCCGGCCCCGGCCATCTCGGCCGGCGCGGCGCCCCCGGCCGGTCAACTCCCCCGGCCGGGCCGGGCGGCTTCGACGTGCTCGCCATGACGCCACGGCCCGGCCGGGCCAGGACCGCCGGCGGCCTGATCCTCGCGTACCTGACGGGGAGGTGACCGTTGGCCACGCAGCCGAGGGCGGTGCCGCCCGCCGCCCCCGATACGGCCGCTGCCTACCGGCATTGTGAGTACGTCACCCGGACCGAGGCGCGCAACTTCTCCTACGGGATACGGCTGCTCCCGCCGGCCAAGCGCCGCGCGCTCAGTGCGATCTACGCGTTCGCGCGCCGGATCGACGACATCGGCGACGGTATGCTCCCCGCGGCAGAGAAACTGGCGCTGCTCGACGAGGCGCGGGGAGCCGCCGCTGCCCCCGGCGCCTATCCCGGTGATCTGGCGCTCGTCGGCCTCGCGGACGCCGCGACGCGGTTCCCGATTCCGCTGAGCGCCTTCGGCGAGCTCATCGACGGCTGCGCCGCGGACGTGCGCGGCACCGCGTACGACACCTTCGACGACCTGCTGCACTACTGCCGCTGCGTGGCCGGGTCGATCGGCCGGCTGTCGCTCGGCGTGTTCGGGGCCGCCGACCCGCAGGTGACCGAGCCGCTCGCCGACGCGCTCGGCGTGGCCCTCCAGCTGACCAACATCCTGCGCGACGTCACAGAAGATCACGCGGTCGGCCGGGTCTACCTGCCCGCCGAGGATGTCGAGCGCTTCGGCTGCGAGCTTGGGCCCGGCTCGCCGCCGCAGGCGGCCGACCCAGGCCGGTTCGCGGACCTCGTCCGCTTCGAGGCGGAGCGCGCCGCTGACTGGTACTCGACCGGGCTCGGGCTGCTCCCGCTGCTCGACCGGCGCAGCGCCGCGTGCACGGCCGCGATGGCCGGGATCTACCGGCGGCTGCTCGACCGGATCGCCGCCGCCCCGGCCGCGGTGGCCGCGGGTCGTACGTCGCTGCCCGGCTGGGAGAAAGCGTGGGTCGCCGCCCGGTCACTTGCTGGCGGTCTGGCATGACGGCGGTCGGGCGGGACACCGCGCCCGGCACCCGTTGCAGCGCCGCCGGGGCCGGCGGCGCGCCGCACATCGTGGTGGCAGGCGGCGGCCTCGCGGGCGTCGCCGCCGCGATCGCGCTCTGTGACGGCGGCGTGAGGGTGACCCTCGCCGAGGCGCGGCCGCGGCTCGGGGGCGCGACCTGCTCGTTCACCCGCGACGGCCGGACCGTCGACAACGGCCAGCACATTTTCCTTCGCTGCTGCACCGCCTACCGCGGCCTGCTCGACCGGCTCGGCGGGACCGCCAAGACCGTGCTGCAGGACAGGTTCGACGTGCGCGTGCTGACCCCGTCGGGTGCGGCGCGGCTGCGCAGGCGGGGGCTGCCCGCACCGCTGCACCTGGCCTCCGCGCTCGCGACCTACCCACTGCTGTCACCACGCGAGCGGGCCGGCGCGGTGCGCGCCGCGCTCGCCTTCCGCCGGGTGGACCCGGCCGATCCGGCCGTGGACAAGCAGCGGCTGGGTGACTGGCTCGGTGCGCACGGGCAGGGGCCGCACGCGCGCCGCGCGCTGTGGGACCTGTTCGTGGTCTCCGCCATGAACATCGCGGGCGACGACGCCTCGCTCGCGCTCGCCGCGATGGTGATCAAGACGGCCCTGCTCGGCGAGCCGGGCGCCGCCGACATCGGCGTCCCGGTCGTTCCGCTCGGTGAGCTGCACGGCCAGGCCGCGGACGCGGTGCTGCGGCGGCTCGGTGCCACCGTGCTGACCGGGTCCAAGGTAACCGCGGTCAGCCGGGTGGCCGCCGGCCCGGACGGGAGCGGCGGCTTCACGGTCACGCTCGGCGGCGCGGCACCCGGCCGCGACCTCGCGGCTGACGGCGTCGTGCTCGCGGTGCCTCCGGCCCAGGCCGCGAACCTGCTCCCCGCACCGGCGGCCGGGCCGCCGGGAACCGCCGGAGATCCCGCGGGCTGGCCCGGGCTCGGCGAATCGCCGATCGTCAACGTGCACGTGGTCTACGACCGGCCGGTCACCGGATTGCCGTTCGCCGCCGCGGTCGGCTCACCCGTGCAATGGATCTTCGACCGGACCGGGATCTCCGGCTGTGACGGGGGGCAGTATCTCGCCTTGTCGCTTTCTGCCGCCGACGAATACGCGGGCCAGCGAACTGGGCAGCTGCGCACGACCTTCCTGCCCGCGCTCGAGCAGTTGCTGCCGGCCGCGCGGGCGGCGCATGTTACTGATTTCTTCGTCACCCGGGAGCCGCGCGCCACGTTCCGCCAGGTCCCGGGTACTGCAGCGCTCCGGCCAGGAGCGGCCACCCGGCTGGGTGGGCTGGCGCTGGCCGGCGCGTGGACCGATACCGGTTGGCCGGACACGATGGAGGGAGCCGTGCGGAGCGGACTTGAAGCGGCCAGGACGATCCTGGCCAGCTTGGGGGTAAGGCGATGACCGCGGTCATCCCCGCAGGCGTGATGACCGCACGTGACCTCGTGCGGCCCGCGCTGGAGGCGTCGCTTGAGCGGCTCACTCCGACAATGCGTCAGGTGGCGGCCTACCACCTCGGCCTCGCCGAGGCGCCGGGCACCACCGATGCGGCGAACACCAACGGCAGCGTCAACGGTGGTGCCGTCAACGGTGGCGTTCGTGGTGACGCGCGCGGTGGCACGGGCGGCGGCAAGGCGCTGCGGCCCGCGCTCGCGCTGCTGTCCGTGCGGGCCGCGGGCGAGCCCGCGGAGCGTGGCGTCCCCGCCGCCGTGGCGGTCGAACTCGTGCACAACTTCTCCCTGCTGCACGACGACATCATGGATGGCGACACCGAGCGCAGGCACCGGCCCACGGCGTGGACGGTTTTCGGTACCCCGGCGGCGATCCTCGCCGGTGACGCGCTGCTCGCGCTCGCGCAGGACATCCTGCTCGAGGACGGCGGGCCGCAGGGGCGCTGGGCGGCCCGGTGCCTGCTCGCCGCGGTGCAGCGGCTGATCAGCGGGCAGAGCGCCGACATGGAGTTCGAGCAGCGGCACAGCGTGTCGATGGACGAGTGCCTGACCATGGCCGGCGACAAGACGGCGGCGCTGATGGCGTGCGCGTGCAGCATCGGAGCGATCTTCACCGGTGCGCCGCCGAGCCTGGCGATGAGCCTGGCCGATTTCGGCTCGCACACCGGGCTTGCCTTCCAGTTGGTGGACGACCTGCTCGGTATCTGGGGCGCGCCCGAGGTCACGGGCAAGCCGGTCTGGTCCGACCTGCGCACCCGCAAGAAGACCCTCCCGGTGGTGGCCGCGATGGTGGGGTCAGCCATGAACGACGCGGCCAGCCGGGAGCTCGGCGGCCTGCTGGCCCGCCCGGATCCGCTGACCGAGGACGACCTCAGCCGGGCCGCGTGCCTGGTCGAGGAGGCGGGCGGCCGCAAGTGGGCGGAGGAGGAGACAACCCGGCAGCTCGAGGCGGCGTGCAAGTGCCTCGCCGACGCGCCGATCCCCGCGGATGTGCGCGCTGAACTGACCGAGATAGCGCGGTTCATCGCGGACCGGGAGTCGTGAGAGGCGCCGACATGACCATGACGCAACAGCCCGGCGCGACCGGCGAAGCCGGGCCCGGTGACCTGCGTGCCGCCGCGGCGCGCGCGTGTGACCGCGGCCGCGATCACCTGCTCGGCCTGCAGGACGGCCAGGGCTGGTGGAAGGGTGAGCTGGAGACCAACGTCACCATGGACGCCGAGGACCTGCTGATGCGCGAGTTTCTCGGCGTTCGGGCCGAGGAGGACACCCAGGCCGCGGCGCGCTGGATCCGGTCGAAGCAGCGCAGGGACGGCACCTGGGCGAACTTCCACGGCGGCCCGCCCGACCTGTCCACGACCGTCGAGGCGTACGTGGCGCTGCGGCTGGCCGGCGACCTGCCC
>DATFVJ010000343.1:0-16876 GCA_035260365.1 Streptosporangiaceae bacterium | reverse complement strand
CGAGGCTTTCCAGCACCCCGGCTTCCATCCGGTATTCGCGGTTGAGCCGGATCAGCGTGTAGACCATGATCGGGAAGATGACCACCACGAGCCACGCGCCCTCGGTGAACTTGACCACCGCGAAGATCGCGACCACGAGCGCCGTGTAGGCCCCGCCCGCCGCGTTGATCACCAGTTTGCGCCGCCAGCCGCGTTCCTTGTTCCTGAGGTGGTATTTGACCATTCCGAAGCCGGCGAACGAGAAGCCGGTGAACACGCCGATCGCGTAGAACGGGATCAGCGCGTTGACGGTGGCGCCGACGGCGAGCAGCAGAGTGACCGACACCACGGTGAGCACGATGATGCCGTTGGAGAAGACGAGGCGGTGACCGCGTTTGGTCAGCCAGCGGGGGAGGAACGCGTCCTCCGCGACGAAGCTGGCCAGGAACGGGAACCCGCTGAAGCTGGTGTTGCCGCCGGTGAACAGGATGGCCGCCGTACCGGTCTGGACCAGAAAGAACAGCACCTGGCCGGCGAACGTGTGACCAAATATGAGCTTGGCTTCCTGCGCGAGCACCGTTGGGTAGCCGCTGGAATATGGGGTCACATGACTGATGTGCGCGAACCACGAGATGCCCGCGATCAGAAAGGCGACGATCGACCCCTGCATCACGAGCACCTGGCGGGCGTTGCGGCCCTCCGGCGGCTTGAGCGCGCTCACCGAGTTGGATACCGCCTCGATGCCGGTCAGGGAGGAGCCACCGTTGGCGAACGCGCGCGCCAGCACGTAGAACGCGGCGAAGGTGAGGAGCCCGGAACCGGCGCTCCCATGGCAGCCGACGCAGTACATCCCCGGCTGATGTGGGATGGGCGGCAGCCCTCCACCGAACGCCTCGCGGTACAGGCCTGTGACGATCATGAGGATGACTGACCCGGAGAACAGGTAGGTCGGCAGGGCGAAGGTCTTGCCGGCCTCCCTGATGCCGCGGAGGTTGCCGTAGCACATGATCAGGACCGCGACCACCGCGATGAGCGTCAACGTCGTCGTGGCTCCGAGCGCGTTGCCGAGCGCCGGGAACGCGGACAGGATCGCGGCGCTGCCCGCGGCCGTCTGGACCGCGACCGTGACCACATAGTCGATGAGCAGCGCCACCGCCGCGACCTGGGCGATCCTGGGCCCGAAGTTCTCCCTCGCCACGACGTAGGAACCGCCGGCCTTGGTGTAGACCGACACGACCTCCCGGTAGGACAGCACCACCAGGGCTATCCCGAGCAGGATCACCAGGGTCATCGGCATCAGGAGTGTGCTGAACGCCACCAGGCCGAATCTCGGCACCAGCTCGATGAGTATTTCCTCGGTGCCGTAGGCCGCGGAGGAGATGCCGTCGCAGGACAGGACGCCAAGGGCGAGCGGCTTGGACAGCCGCTCTCCCTTGAGGTCCTCGTTGACCATCGGCGGCCCGAGCAGCCGGCGTTTCACCGAGTACCAGAAGGTGTCGGGAAGGTCGCCCCCCGGGCTGCCGCTGAACAGGTGAGCCGCCTTGCGTACGGCCACGACTCGGTGCCTCCGTCCTCAGGCTGGCGACGCGGCCGTATGCCTGTTCTGGCTGACTCGCCGCGTGGCCCGAGGCGCGCACGGTTCGATCACACCACCCGACGCTAGGCGCGGCCGGGCCCGTGGCGCGTTAGCGCGGCGTCAATACTGGCGACCTGGGCGTTAAGGTTTTATCAAGATCGTCAATTTCTGCCCTGGTCCGCGTTCGACTGGCAGCGAGATGATTTTCCGGCTCATACGACGCGGGCTCGCGGCACCCTTCGCGCTGCTGGCCGGCTTCACAGCGCTTTTCGCGGTCGGCACGCTCGCGGCCGGCCTGGCCGGCCGGCTGTCGGCGACCGCTGTGCTGATCGCAAGCGCGGCGCTGGTCGGCATCGTGTCGTTCGTAGCCGAGCCGCTGGCGGCCATCCCGCTCGGCCTGATCGGCTGGCTCACCGCCGTGGGATTCTCCCGTCCGCCGTACGCGCAGTTGCGGCCGACCGGGCCGCTCGCCGCGCACGCAGCGGTGGCGATCGGCGCGAGCGCCCTGGCCGGAGCGTGCGTGGGCCTGCTGTTTCGCTGGTCGGTCAGCAGGTTCACACTAAGAACCGTGGGCACTGGGACCGGGCGGAGCGACGGCGGGCCGCGCGCCGCCCACGACGGTGCTGGCCAGCCGGCGTCCGGACTGCCCGACGGACTGCCCGACGGACAGCCCGCCGGCCTGGACGGCGCCGGGCCTGGCCGGAGGGTGGCGAACGTGGCCGGCGCCATCGACGTGCGCCGCCGCCTGGCGGCCATGCTGCTCGCGTCGGCCGGGCTGCCCCTGCTGACCGCGGCGCTGGCGGCGAGCCGGTCGCACCTGAGCCTGGCCGACGATCTGCTCATCTATCTGGTCGCCGTCGTGACGATCGCGGTGGTCGGCGGATTCTGGCCTGCGGTGCTCGCGAGCGTGGCCGCCAGCGTGCTGCTCAACTGGTACTTCACCCCGCCAGTGCACACGTTCACGATCGAGGAGCCGCAGAACCTGCTCGCGCTCGTCCTGTTCGTCACCGTCGCCGTGGCGGTGAGCAGCGTCGTGCACCTCGCGGCGCGGCGCGCGGTCCAGGCGGCGCGCAGCCGCGCGGAGGCAACGTCGCTGCTGGCGCTGGCGCGGACGGTCCTCGGCGGTGCCGACACCCCGGCCGCCGTTCTCGATCACCTCACCGCGACGCTCGGCGGCCATGCCGAGCTGCAGGAACAAGTCGCAGGCCGCTGGGTCCGGATCGCGGCGAGCGGGACCGCGCCAGCTCCGGCGGGCGGGAACGCCCCCGCTACCGCGACCGGGAACGCGCCGGATACGGCCACGGGGAACGCCCCAGCAGGCGGGCACCGGCCAGCAGCCGGGAACATACCAGCTACCGCGAGCGGGAACGCGCCGGCGGGCGGGAACGCGCCGGCGGTGGCCGGCGGGAACGAGACAAGTGCCGGCGCCGCCACCACCCGCGTCGAGGTGCGGGCCGGCCTGGCCCTCGTGGTGTCCGGGCAGTCGGGCCCGGTCACGCCGCGGCTGCTGGCCGGCTTCGCCGCGCAGGCCGCTGCGGCGCTCGACCGTGAGCGGCTGCGCACGCAGGCGGCGCAGGCCGAGGCGCTGGCGGAGGGGATCCGGGTGCGTACCGCGCTGCTCGCCGCCGTCAGTCACGACCTGCGGACGCCGCTCGCGTCCATCAAGGCGAGCGTCAGCAGCCTGCGCCAGACCGACGTGCAGTGGACCGCCGCCGACGAGGCCGCGCTGCTCGCGACGATCGAGCAGAACGCGGACCGGCTCGACGCGCTCATCGGCAATCTGCTCGACATGAGCCGCCTGCACGCCGGGTCGCTGCAACCCTTCCTGCGCTCCACCACGATCGACGAGGTGGCACCGGTCGCGCTGCGCGGGCTCGACGCTTCGATGACGCTGCGGATGGCCGTGCCCGACGGCCTGCCGCTTGTCCGCGCCGATCCCGGCCTGCTCGAACGGGTCCTTGCCAACCTGTTCTCCAACGCGCTGCGGCACTCGCCGCCGTCGCGGCCGCCGGTGCTGCGCGCCTTCCGGCTCGGCGACACCGTGGTGCTCGAGGTCGTCGACCACGGGCCGGGCGTGCCTGACGAGCTGAAACCCCGCATCTTCGAGCCGTTCCAGCGGCTCGATGACCGCCACAAGGGCGTCGGTCTCGGCCTCGCGGTGGCCAAGGGCTTCGCCGAGGCCATGGGCGGCTCCATCGCCGCGGTCGACACACCCGGCGGCGGGCTCACGGTCAGGGTCACGCTGCCCATCGCGAGCAGCGAGGCGAGGTACGCGCTCGGGGCCGAGCCGTGACCCGGGTGCTTGTCGTGGACGACGAGCCGTCCATCCTGCGGGCGCTGAGGATCAACCTCACCGCGCGGAACTACGAGGTCAGCACCGCCGCCGACGGTGCGTCCGGGCTCGCGGCCGTGGCGCGGGACCACCCCGACGTGGTGATCCTCGACCTCGGCCTGCCCGACATGGACGGCACGGAGGTGATCCGCGGGGTCCGCGGCTGGGCCTCGACACCGATCATCGTGCTGTCCGTCTGGGGCCTGGAGAGCCAGAAGGTGGCGGCGCTCGACGCGGGCGCGGACGACTACGTCACCAAGCCGTTCGGCATGGACGAACTGCTGGCCAGGCTCCGCGCGGCCGTGCGCCGCGCTTCCCCCGCGCCCGACGAGCCCGTGGTGGTGACCGACGACTTCACCGTCGACCTGGCCGCCAAACGGGTCACCCGCGGCGACAGCGACGATCTGCGGCTGACGCCGACCGAGTGGCAGTTGCTCGAGGTACTGGTCAGGCACCGCGGCCGGCTCGTCACGCAGCGGCAGCTGCTCCAGGAGGTATGGGGGCCGGCGTACGAATCCGAGAGCAACTACCTGCGTGTCTACGTTGCGCAGCTTCGCCGCAAACTCGAGCCAGAGCCATCACGGCCGCGCTACCTGCTGACCGAGTCTGGCATGGGTTACCGCTTCCGGATCTGACCGGGCCCGCTGGCCGGCGCGAGCGGGCTATGGCATCAGTTCGTAGGCGGGATTGGTCATGGTCGGGCCGTTCTCGCCGAACCCCACCACGCCGCGGAGCCTGATCATGCTTCCGGGTGCGACGCCGGCGATGTGCGTGCGGCCGTAGAAGAGCGCGGTCAGCCCGCCGGTGGCGTCCGCGACGGCGACGGCGAGCACGCAGCTGCGCTCCACCGGCCGGATCTCGACGCTGTGCACCCGGCCCTCCACGGTCGCGCGGCCGGCGCCGGTGATCGACCCGATGGGGGTGACGCCGGGCGGCACCGGCGGCCGGTCGTGCTCGCGGATGTTGGCGTCCGAGGGAGGGCGCACGATCTTGGCCGACCGGCCGTCCTGGCGGTCGGTCAGTACCTCGACCCGCGCCTGCACGTCGAACGGGATGATCGTGGCCGCGCTGTGCGGTATCCGGCTCACCACGCGGGCGATCTTGTCGGCGGTGCGGTCGTGCAGCAGCCGGCCGAGCAGCGGCGAGTAGCTGCGCCGCGGCAGCACGACCGTCACGAAGGTGCCCTCATGACTGGCCTCGCTGGCGACGAGTTCGGCCGCGGCGCGGGTCAGCCGGCGGTCGGCGCAGTCGACGAAGTCGAGCGGGATGCCGCGGTCGGCGCGCAGCCAGTCCTCGCGCAGCCTGTCCGCCTCCGCCTGGTCGAGGACGAAGTGCACCCCGCGTAGCGCGGTCGGCCGCAGGCCGCGCGCGTAGCGCAGCGCGGCGATGGTGGCCAGGTCGAAGTCGTCCACGAACACGAGCACCGTGCGGCGCGGGTAGTTTGGCGGGTCGGGCGGCTTCCGGCCGCCGATCTTCTCAAGCACCCCGGCCTCCATCCCGTACTCCCGGTTGAGCCGGATGAGCGCGAACACCAGGATGGGAAAGAGGACCACGACGAGCCAGGCGCCCTCGGTGAACTTCACCACCGCGAAGATGAGGACCACCAGCCCGGTGAGCGCGCCGGCCGAAGCGTTGATGGCCAGCCGGTACCGCCAGCCCGGCTCCTTGCGGGTGAGGTGGTATTTGGCCATGCCGAAGCCGGCCATGGAGAACGCGGTGAACACGCCGATCGCGTACAGCGGCACCAGGTTGTTGACGTTCGACCCGCGGATGATCAGCAGCGCGAGCGCGGCCACGGTCAGGACGATGATGCCGTTGGAGAAGACCAGCCGGTGGCCGCGCTTGAGCAGCCACCGGGGCAGGAAGGCATCGCCGGCGACGTAGCTGGCCAGGAACGGGAACCCGTTGAAGCTCGTGTTGCCCCCGGTGTAGAGGATCAGCGCGGTCGCGGCCTGGATCAGCAGGAACATCGCCTGGCCGGCGAAACTGTGCCCGAATATGATCTTGGCCTCCTGCGCGAGCACGGTCGGGTACCCGTGCTCGTACGGCGTCGCGTGCGTGGCGTGCGCGAGCCAGGAGATCCCCGCGACGAGGAAACCGAGGATGTATCCCTCGATCACGAGCACCCGGCGGGCGTTCACCCCTTCCGGCGGGCGGAACGCGCCGACCGCGTCGGAGACCGCCTCGATGCCGGTGAGCGAGGCGCCGCCGTTGGCGAACGCGCGGAGCAGCGTGTAGATCATGGCGAAGGTGAGCAGCCCGGCGGTGCCCGTCCCGATCTGCACCGTGCCGTGCAGCGCGTGCGGGTCGTACCTGGGCAGGTCACCGGACACCTCACGGACCAGCCCGACGATGATCATCAATATCACCGAGCCGGAGAACAGGTAGGTCGGCACGGCGAAGGCCCGGCCCGCCTCCCGGATGCCCCGCAGGTTCCCGTAGCACAGCAGGATCACCACGGTGATCGTTATCCCCAGCTGGTACTCACCGATCGAGGGAAACGCCGACACGATGGCAGCCGTGCCCGCCGCGGTCTGCACGGCAACCGTGACGACGTAGTCGATGAGCAGCGCCACCGCGGCGACCTGCGCGACCCGCGGCCCGAAGTTCTGCCGCGCCACCACGTACGAGCCGCCTGGCCTGATGTACACCATGACGATCTCGCGGTAGGACAGCACCACGAGCGCCATGACGAACAGGATGACCAGGGTCATCGGCAGGATCAGCGTGAACGCCGCAAGGCCGGCCATCGGCAGCAGCGCGATCAGGATCTCCTCCGAGCCGTACGCCGACGAGGAGATGCCGTCGGGAGACAGCACCCCGAGCGCGAGCGGCTTGGACAGCCGCTGTTCCGACAGTTGCGCGTTGACCAGCGGCGGCCCGAGCAGCCGGCGTTTGAGCGAGTACCAGAAGGTGTCGGGCAGATCGCTCCCCCGGCCGCTCCCTAGGAGGTCGACTGCTCTGCGCACGGCCACCGATTCGTGCCTCCGTCCGCTCGCCGCCTGCCCTGGTCTTCATACCACCGCAGCTCGGGTGCCTGGTACCGGGGTCAGCGCATAGACTGCATGGTGATCAGGGGCACGCTCGGTTGTTGCCCCAGAATCGGGCCGGGTAAAATTGCCGCAGCACCGCCGCGCATGACGTGCGCCGAGCGAAGGAGGTGAGGATCTTGCCAGATCGAAGTTGCAGTCACGGTCACAGTTCGGACGATCCTCACCCGTTCGCGCAGACCCGGCAGCGCTGACCGCGACCGTAGCGGTGGCCCGGTGTAGAACCCGCACCGCCCGCCCCCTCGTCTGAACGCCCGCCCGCCCCCTGCCGTGCACCGCCCCGCCTAAACGGGCCGCCGCGCGGCGCCGCGGTGCGGTGTGGCTGACGCGTGCTCGTCTCGGCCGGCGCTGCCGAGCCTGTGCCCGATCCCCGGCGAAAGGGGAGATCGGCAGGTCCTTCGTGGCGCTTTTCTTCAGCTTCAGTTCGATCTCGAACTCGATCTCACAGCGGCGCGCCGCACTGCGCTCGGCCGCGGCCGTGACCGGCACCGCTGTGGCGGACACCGCGCACGTGGGCGACATCCACGGCGCGTTCGGCACGGTCAGGCTCGACCAGCGGGACCGGCCCGCCGGCCTTCGCCGGCGGCTGCGTTACCTGCTGGCCATCATGGGCCCCGGCTTGATCGTCATGGTGGGGGACAACGACGCGGGCGGCGTCTCCACCTACACCCAGGCCGGGCAGAACTACGGCACCCGGCTGCTGTGGGTGCTGGCGCTGCTCGTCCCCGTGCTGATCGTCAATCAGGAAATGGTCGTGCGGCTCGGCGCGGTCACCGGGGTCGGTCACGCGCGGCTCATCCACGAGCGGTTCGGCCGGTTCTGGGCCGCGTTCTCCGTCGGTGACCTCGCCGTGGTCAACGGGCTGACCATCGTCACCGAGTTCATCGGCGTGGCGCTGGCGGGTGACTACTTCGGTATCCCGCGGTGGGCCGGCGTGCTCGGGGCGGCGGCGCTGCTCGTCGGCTTCACGGTCACCGGCAGCTTCCGCCGCTGGGAGCGCTGGATGTACACGCTCATCGCGGTCAACGTGCTGATGATCCCACTGGTCGTGGTCGCGCACCCGGCGTCAGGGCGGGTGGCGCACGACTTCGTCGTGCCCGGCCTGCCCGGCGGGCTGAACGCGAGCGTGCTCCTGCTCGTCATCGCCATCGTGGGCACGACAGTGGCGCCGTGGCAGCTTTTCTTCCAGCAGTCCAACGTGGTGGACAAGCGGATCACGCCGCGCTGGCTGTCCTACGAGCGCGCGGACACCGTCATCGGATCGTTCGTCGTGGTGGTCGGCGCCGCCGCGCTGATGACGGTCACCGCGTTCGCCTTCACGGGGACGCCGTGGCACGGCCACTTCACCGACGCCGCCGGGGTCGCGGGCGGGCTGGCGCATGCCCTCGGCCACCACGCGGGCGGCATGTTCGCGCTGCTCCTGCTCGACGCTTCGCTCATCGGCGCGGCCGCGGTGACGCTGGCCACGTCGTACGCGCTCGGCGACATCGCGGGGGCCAGGCACTCGCTGCACCGCAGCGCCAGGGAGGCGCCTCTGTTCTACGGCGTGTACGCGCTGTTCGTGCTGGCCGGGGCGGGCGTCGTGCTGATCCCGGGTGCGCCGCTCGGGCTGATCACCGAGGGTGTGCAGGCGCTCGCCGGGGTCCTGCTGCCGTCGGCGAGCGTGTTCCTCGTCATGCTCTGCAATGACAGGGACGTGCTCGGGCCCTGGGTGAACCGGGCCTGGCTCAACGTGGTCGCGGCGGGCATCATCGGTGTGCTCGTGCTGCTTTCGCTGATCCTCACCGCCGCGACGCTGTTCCCGCACCTGACCAGCGGCGAGCTGAAGACGGCCATGGCCGCCGGTGTGACGGCGGGCGTGGCGGTCGCCTGCGGGTACGGGCTCGTGCGCGTGCGCCAGCGGCGCAGGCTCCCGGTGGACCCGGAGGCCGAACTCGATACCGACGTGGTTGTCGCGGCACAGCGGCTGACCTGGCGGATGCCGCCCCTGTCCGAACTGCCCAGGCCCGCCTGGTCGCCCGGCCGCAGGATCGGCATGATCAGCTTGCGGGTCTACCTGTTCGTCGCCGTCGGGCTGGTCGTAGTGAAGATCATTCAGCTCGCCGTCGGAGGCTGAGGTGCTCTGTTTCCGAGCCGCGGTAATTTTGCCGAGAATCAGCCGCCAGGCGGGAACCCAGGCGCCCGCTCATACGTCGAAGCGGTTGCCGCCCTGGTGCGTGCTGCTTCCCCGCTGGAGCCGCACGCCCAGGGCGGACCAGTGTGTTGGCCCGGCTGTCAGCGGCCCAATATCAGTGGCACAGCCCGGCGGGCACGGACGTCCAGCAGTGATTGGCCAGGAAATGCACGCCGGTTCCGGTGCCATCCCAGATGAGATCGGCGGGGTGGTCACCGAACGCGGTGTTGTTCCAGATCCTGTCGAAGTTGGGGTTGCTCCCGTGGGTCAGCGCGTGGGCGCTCGCCACGACGATCCCGCCCGAATTGATCTGATGGCCCGCGTTGCCAGCCACGGCGTTGCCCACGACCCACGTGTGCGTCGCGCCGAGCAGCAGGATGCCGCCGCCCTTCGTGTTGACCGGCGTGTCACCGTGCTTCGGGCAGAACTTGTTGTTCCTGAACACGCTGTTCTGCCACACGACGGTGTTGCCCGCGCCGCCGGGCTGCCCGTCGTCGAGCACCAGGACGCCCTGGCAGTTGCGGGTGAGCCAGTTGCCGGTGACCCGCACCCCGCGGGCGTGCCTGATGAAGATCCCGAACTGGTTGCCGATGGCGCGGTTGTCGCGCACGACGGTCGCCGCGTGCGGTGAGTCGCCGACGTAGAAACCGGCCTCGTGGTTGCCCACCGCGGTGTCGTCGGCGAACAGCGTCCTGGTGGAGGCGAAGCGCGAGATCCCGTAGCCGCCGTCGTTGACCGCTGTCACCCGCGTCACCCGCAGGCCGACGGTGCCGTAGCCGAACACGCCGTTGGCCGGGAAGCCGGCGATGTACAAGGCCGTGACCGCGTCGCCGGTGACGGGCGTCGTGACGGCGCCGGTCTTCATGTTCACCCGCTTGGCAAGCACGCAGACGCCGCTGGCGCCGAAGGCGGCGGCGCAGGCGCTGTGCGGGAACGGTACGGGTGGCACGAGCACGGTGCCGCCGCGGAAGTCGCCGGACCCGCGCAGTGTGATCCCGTCGGTGCGGATCTGCACACTCTGCCGGTACACGCCCGGCCGGACCAGGACGGTGTCGCCCGGGCTGGCGCTGTCGACCGCGGCCTGGATCGACTGGCCCGGTCCCACGACGATGGTGGCCGAGGCCGACGCTGCCGCCGCGCAGGCCACGCTGAGCGCGACTCCCAGCGCCGCCGCGCATCCGGCGGCAATGAATTTGCGCATGTGTCCCCCCAGGATCGAATGACGATAAGTAATGTATCAGATACGTTCCGTATCCAAATGATCCGCGGAGCACCCGCGCAATGTCAGCCGGCCGCGCCGCGGTCGCGGAGGGCGGCGATCTCCTTCGGGGTGAGGCCGGTCTCGGCGAGCACCGCGGCGGTGTCAGATCCCGGTTCGGCCTGCGGCGCCGGCTGGCCCGCCGGGGTGCGGCCGAATCGCGGCGCCGGCGCCGGCTGCACGACGCCGCCGACGGTGGTGAACGTGCCGCGCGCGGCGTTGTGCGGATGGCCGGGGGCCTCGCCCGGTGTGAGCACCGGCGCGACGCACGCGTCCGAGCCCGCGAAGACCGCCGCCCACTCGGCCTGGGTGCGCCCCTTGAACGCCTCGGTCAGCCGGGCGCGCAGCGCCGGCCAGCCGGTGGCGTCGTGCTGCGAGGGCAGATCCGCGCCGTCGATCCCGAGACGGCGCAGGAGTTCGGCGTAGAACTGCGGTTCGAGCGCGCCGACGGCGACGTGCCGCCCGTCCGCGGTCTCGTAGGTGTCATAGAACGGCGCGCCGCCGTCGAGCAGGTTGGTGCCGCGCTCGTCCCGCCACATCCCGACGGCGCGCATGCCGTACAGGAACGAGGTGAGCAGCGCGGAGCCGTCGACCATGGCCGCGTCGACGACCTGGCCGCGGCCGGATCGCGCGCGCTCCACGAGCGCGGCGAGCACGCCGACCGCGAGCAGCATGCCGCCGCCGCCGAAATCACCCACCAGGTTCAGCGGCGGCACCGGCCGCTGCCCGGCGCGGCCGATCGGATGCAGCGCGCCCGAGATCGCGATGTAGTCGATGTCGTGGCCGGCGGTGGGCGCGAGCGGCCCCTCCTGGCCCCACCCCGTCATCCGCGCGAAGATCAGCCGGGGGTTGCGCTCCAGGCACACCGCCGGCCCGAACCCCAGCCGCTCGGCCACCCCGGGCCGGAACCCCTCGACCAGCACGTCGGCCGACTCCACCACGCGCAGCAGCGCCGCGACCGCCTCGCCGTCCTTGAGATTCAGCCGGACCGAACGCCGTCCGCGGCGGAGCGGGTCGCCCGGCAGCCCGGGCGCGGCACCGACCCGGTCGACCAGGATCACCTCGGCCCCGAGGTCGGAAAGAACCATGCACCCGAACGGCGCCGGGGCGAGGCTCGCGATTTCGACGACACGCACGCCCTGGAGCGGTCCGTGTGGTCCGTGACTCATCTGCCCGCCCCTTCCGCCGCAGTGACTCGGACGTTACCTGTGCCGGGCGGCGAGGGTGACGGTGGGCAGCACACACGCCAGCCACGCCCACACGTCGGCCGCCGCCACGTCGAGCGGCTTGCCGAGCCCGCACCACACGACGTGGCGCGGCGCCCCCGTGTGGCATGACGTCGTGGTGAAGCTGCCCACCTGCGACGACAGCGCCTGGACCACGAGCAGCCCGCGGCCGCCCTCGGTCACGTCGGCGGGCGCACGCGGCGCCGGCCGCGCCGCGGGGCCGGCGTCGCACACCGCGATCCACGCGCCGTCCTCCCACACCCAGTAGCCGATGAGCACCTGTCCGCCATGGCTGCGGGTATGCCGGACGGCGTTCGCGAACAACTCGCTCACGACGAGCGCCGCGTCGTCCGGGTCGACCGTGCACCGATGACGGCGGAGCAGGCCGACCACCCAGTCACGTGCCACCTGGGCCTGGGCGGGATGGCCGTAGAACAGGCGCCAGCCGGGCCCGTGGCATCGGCGCATGGCATTCCTCTCCAGCATCGGCGATGACGAGAAGGCTCAGTCAACCCAGCGGTAACAGCGCGGCCACGCCCGCGGCCTGGGCGGTTTTCCACGGTGGGCCCGCGTCCGTGACCAGGTGGGAAGCGGCGGCGCGGCGCGAAATCCACGGCCGGGCCGCGAACCGGCCGCGACATCGGGATGCGGCGAGCCGGAATCCGCGCGTTAATGGAGAGCGAAAACCGCGCCTTCGCCGCGGTTGCTGCCGATACGAGGGAGAGCGACACAAGGTGCCACGCCTACGCGCCACGCCGTCCAAGGCGGAACTCGACGCGCTCCGCGCGCGGACGCTCGCGGGCGGCCTGAGCCGCCAGCAGGTCAGGGACGCGATGATGCGCAGGTACGGCTTCCGGCCGCGCGAGGCCTGGCGGCACGCCCTCGGCTGGAGCCAGGACCAGCTGGCCACGGAGTTCAACCTGCGGTGCGACCGCGACGGCCGGGCGCCCATGTCGGGGACCAGGATCGGGGCCTACGAGCGGTGGCCGCAGGGCGGCGAGCGGCCCACGATACCGACGCTGCGGGCCGTCGCGGCGGTGTTCGGCGTCGCGCTCGGCCAGGTGGTGGACGACGACGACCTGGCCCACATGCCCGAGGAGGAGCGGCGCACGCTGCTCGACCTGCTGCGCGGCACGCCCGCCGCCGGCGCGATCGCAGGCGGCGCGGTCGCGGGCGGCGTGGCTGTGACCCCGGCGCACGCCGGCCCGGACCTCCCGGCGGCCGCCGGAGCCGCGTACCTTCGATTAGAGATGGCGGATCTGGATCCTGCTGGCACGGAACGAGAGGTTGTGATGGCGGCGCACGAGGGCAGCGAGCACGCCGAGCGGGCGGAAAGGCGCGACATTGGCGACGCCACCCTGGAGCAGTTGCGCGCCGACGTGGTGCGGCTGTCCCGCGACTACATGACCGGCGAGCCGTTCCCGCTGTTCCAGGAGATGCGGCGGGTGCGCGGCCGGATGTACACGGCGCTCGACCGCCGGCTGTGGCCACGCGACGCGACCGAGTTGTACTTCCTGCTCGGCGGCGTCAATGGCCTCATGGCGTGCGCTGCCGAGGATCTTGGCTACCCGCAAGCCGCGGAGGAACTCGTCCGGGCCGGCTGGGCGTATGCGGTCGCAATTGATCATCGGCCGCTGATGGGTTATCTTCGCGCACGGCTCGCCTCGATTTCCCTCTGGGAGGGTCGGCCGAGGCAGGCGCGTTACCTTGCCCTTGACGGTCTGCGCTACCTTCCGGCGGGCACCGGCGCCGCGCGGCTGCATCTGATCGCCGGTCAAGCCGCCGCCGAGTCCGGCGACGCCGAAGGCACCAGTGCCGCCGTCACCGCTGCCGCCGAGGCCCGGGAAACGCAGCAGCGGGACGGACTGCATGACGACATCGGTGGCCAGTTCGGTTTCAGCCGGGCCAAGCAGGCGTATCTGGCCGGCTCGGCGCTCGGCGTGGCATCCGGCGGCGAGATCGCCGCCATCGGCCAACTGCGCGACGCCGTCCAATGGTTCGAAGCGGGGCCGGTCGAAGACCGCTCATATGGTTGCGAGGCACTTGCGCACATCAATCTCGCCCGAGCGCTGCTGCGCAACGGCGAGCTTGAAGCGGTTGATCTTCGGGCCGTGTTCGAATTGCCCCCAGACAAGAGGATTGCGGCATTGCCGCAGAGGTTTGGGTTAGTCCGCACCGAGCTTGCGCGGCCTCGCTACTCCGGTGCGGCGCTGGCGAGCGACCTGGACGAGCGGATCGAGGACTTCACCCGCGACACGATCGTCGGCGACCTGCGCGAGCTGCCTTGAGAAGCGGCGAAGCCCCGCGCGCAGTTCGTTAGGGCTCTGCCTGCCCGGGGGGGCGACCCCCCGGAACCCCCCGCTGCGCCTGGCGGCGCCACCGCGCGCAGCCGTTAAGGATGATCTTAAATCCGCACCGTGGAACCTGGAGTCAGCGGCCCGCGTCGTCGGGCTCGATGCGCTGCACGATCAGGGCCAGGGTGGGACAGGACGCCTCGGCCTTGCGCGCCAGCTTCAGCAGGCCGGGCGGCACGGGCTGGTCCGAGATGATCGGGTAGCCCCACGGGTCCGTGCCGATCATCTCGGGCAGGAGTTCGGCGCACACGCCGTGCGCCTGGCACGCGATCGGGTTGACCTTGAGCCGGTGGGTCACGTCGTCACGCTCCCGCCGCGAGCCTGGTATCGGGCACGGGGATCACGCCGGGCCGCCTGACCCGGTGGCACGGTCCGCGGCGCAGGTGCTCGCGCAGGTCGGCGGCGAAGACGCGCAGCGCGCTCGCGGCGAACCTGGCCGCTCCGTCGGGCAGGTGACACGCGCCCCGCCCCTCAACGAGGCCGAGCAGTTGCGTCAGTCCCTTGTGGGTCCGGGCATCGCGGCCGCGCCACGCGATGTGCTCGAGCGCGTCGGCGATCGCGGGCAGCCCGTTCAGGCAGGGCCCGCACTGGCCCGCGCTCTGCCCCGCGAGGTACCGCGCGACGCGTGCCGTCTCGGCGAGCCCGCACGCGGACTCGGGCAGCACGGCGAGGATGCCGGCGCCGAGCGAGGCGCCCGCGGCCCGCAGGTCCGGGCCGCTCACCCGCAGTTGCGGCGCGGCGCTGACCGGAAGCCAGCCGCCGAAGTACCCGCCGGCCAGGATCGCCTGCGCCGGCTCGGTGGGCCCGCCCGCCGCCGCGAGCACCTCGTACAGACCCGTGCCGAGGGCGATCTCCGTCACACCCGGCCGCGCCACGGCTCCCGCGACGGTGACGAGCGCGGAGCCCGGTGCGGCCTTGGTGCCGACGGCCCGGAACCAGTCGGGGCCGTAGCGCGCGATCAGGGCGACGTGCGCCAGGGTCTCCACGTTGCTGACCAGCGTGGGGCGGCCGCGCACCCCCTTGCTGAACGAACGCGGCGGCACGAACGTGGGCAGCGCGGGGCCGCCGTTCAGCAGGTGGACGAGGGCGCTCTCCTCGCTGGAGACGTAGCCGGGCGGCACGGCCCGTGACGCGGATCGGGATCGTGTCCACGCCGGCCCGCTCGCGCTGCGCGATCGCGTCGCCGAGGCCCTGGCGGAACGCTTCGTCGTCGCCGTCGACACACAGGAACGCCTCGGCGGCGCCGACGCTCTCCGCGGCGAGCGAGATGCCGTCGAGGACCAGATGCGGCGCCACGGTGAGCAGCGAGCGGTCCTTCAGGCTGACCGGTTCCGACTCGGCGCCGTTCGCGACGACCACGGCGCCGCCGCGGTCACCCCGGCGTGAGCTGGCCAGCACCGCCCGCATCTTGCGGGCCACCGGGAACTCCGCGCCGCCGCGGCCGGTGAGCCCGGAGCGCTCGATGCCGTCGACGAGCAGGCCCGCACCGCCGCGTCCGCCGCGTCCGTTGTTAGCGCCGTGCTGGCGGCCGCGAAACGGCGTCGGCCCGAAGTGGTCCACGTGCTGCGTGAGCCCGCGCGGCGGGCCGTCGGGCAGCAGCCGGGGAAGCTCGTGCGGTGGCATCGGCATCGCTTATTTCCCGCCGTCCCGTGTGGCGCCGCCCGCGCTCGTGGTCCCGGCGGCGCTCGCTTTCACCGTCCCGGTCACGGAGGTGCCGTTCGGCTGCAGCCCGATGGCGAGCAGCAGGCTGTGCCCGGCGCGGTCGCGCACCCGCGCGCTCATGCTCGTCCCGTTCAGGCTGACGATCTGACCCGTGTACTGGCGAGGCGCGGCGGTGGGGCCGAACGTGACCTGGCTGCCCGACATCGCGACGCCGCCGTTGCCGTCCGCCTGGCCGGTGATGACGATGTCGAGCGCGGCGTTGACGCCGCTGCCCGTCCTGGTCTGGATGCGGACCACCGCGCCGCCCGCGGCCGACGCCTGCTGCGAGAGCTGCCCGGACAGGGACGCGGTGAACGGCGCGGGAGGGAGCTTGGTGGCGGTGGCTCCGGTGGATCCGGTACCCGTGCCTCCGGTGGAGCGTGACCCGGAAAGCAGGCTGGTGGGCGTGCCCGCGCGGCGCGCCCAGCCCGGCTTGAGCGGGCCACCCACGAGCCACATGGTGCTCGCGACGAGCGCCACCACGACGACGCCCGCGACCGCGATCCGTGCGCCGGTGCGCTGCTGCCAGCCGAGCGCGAGCCGCCACGCCGCGGTCGCCACCACCGCCGCGACGCAGCAGGCGGTGACGGCGAGCACCCACCGCTGCGGTGTGTCGGTCCCGGTGCCGAGGCTGTGCAAGACCGCCGCGGGCCAGCACAGGTACGCGAGCCAGTGCACGAGGCGCCAGAGCCGGTGACCTACGTGGACCCGCAGCAGGCTGGTGATGGTCACGGCCAGGAGCAGGTCGAACGATACGGTGCCGAGGCCGAGCCAGATCGGCCGGTAGGACGTGGCGAACGGGACGACGACGGCGAGCAGGTCGATGTGCGCGTAGCTGTCGGTCACCGTGGTGATGATGTGCAGGCCGGTGAACGCGAGTACGAGCAGGGACATGTTCCTGTGCAGGCCGACCGTCACGAACCGCGGCCAGTTCGGCCGGGCGAACCGGACCGACATCAGCAGGCCGAGCACGACGCTCATGGTGATCAGCACGAGCGCGACGAGGCCGGTGGCGCGGGTCGTGTACCACAGCGGGCTGGTGGAGGTAACGACCACCGCGCTGGTGTGCGGCAGCGCGGTGACTGGTGCGAGCGCGGTCATTCGGAGGTCAGGAACCACCCGACACGACCTGGCCGGGGCCCTGCGCGGGTGCGGGATTGGCCGTGGGTGGCTGCAGCTGCCCGCCTTGGTTGGCGGGCTGGCCGCCGGTGCCCTGGTTGGCTGCGG
>DATFVJ010000342.1:0-3773 GCA_035260365.1 Streptosporangiaceae bacterium | reverse complement strand
CGAAAGACCGGCCCGCAGCAGGGTCTCGTTGAGCGCGCGCAACCGGCAGCCCGCCTCGACCGTGATGAGCCCCCCGTCGACGTCGATCGACCGGACCTCGCGCAGGCCGTCCGGCCGCAGCAGCAGCCCGTCGGTGAGCGCGGCTGGAGTGAACGAATGACCGGTTCCGGCCATCCGGACTGTCAGGTGTTCTTCCGCCGCATCCCGAACGGCTGCCGCGACCTCCGCCGTGCTTCTTGGGGTGGCGGTGGCGCGTGGGTGGGCCTGCTGGTTGCCTGCCCAGTTCCGCCAGACGGAGGCGCTGCCTGCCATGAGGGGACCTTATCCGAGTCTGCTTCGTGCCCGGCGTCCGCCGGCGTGATCATGGACGCCGCGGCAGCCACCTGGGGCGGTACGCGCAGCGCACGCGCGCCCAGCAGGCCGCAGACGGCGGCGAGGATGCCCCAGCCAAGTGCGAGCGCGTATCCCCAGTGCGCGCCGCGCGCGTCGATGACGCGCCCGGCCACCGGCGGGCCGAGCGCGAGCCCGATGCCGATCGAGGTGGACAGCCAGGACATACCCTCCGTCATCAACTGCGGCGGGACCCTGCGCTCGATGAGGCTGAACCCGGCGATCAGCGTCGGGGCGATGGACAGCCCGGAGAAGAAGATGACGGCGAACATGATGGGCAGGTTCGGCAGTGCCCACAGTGGTGCGACGCCGAGCACGATACCGGCGAGGGTGATCAGGAACCGGCGCGCGAGCGGAGCCCGCCACTGCCGCGCGCCGTACCACAGGCCGCCCACCGCGCTGCCCAGTGCGTACGTGCCGAGGACGAGGCCGGCCAGCGGCTTGTGTCCCTGCTGCGCCGCGAACGCGATGGTGGATAGATCGACGGTGCCGAACATGGCGCCGAGAAACACGTAGACCGTGGCCAGGGCGACCATGCCCGGCAGCCGGATCGCGCCGCCGGACCTTTGCCGCGACGGCTGCGGCGGCGGCTCGGTGCGCCGCTGTGCCGCGAGCCACAGCGTGCCGGCCACGGTGAGCACGGCCGCGGCGACCACGCCCGCGACCGGATGCACCTCGGTCGCGAGGATCGCGACGATCGCGGGGCCGGTGATGAAGATGAGCTCGTCAGCCACGGACTCGAGCGAAAAGGCCGTGTGCAGCATCTGTGTGTCACCGGCGGCCGCGGCGAGGTAGCTCCATCTGGCGCGCACCATGGAGCCGAGCGAGGGCATCGTGCCACCGAGCGCGCCGCCGGTTACGAACAGGGTCCACAGCGGCGCGCGCAGCAGCGCGCAGGCGACGAACGCCACGGCGCTGACGGCGAACACGCCGGTGAGCGGGCGCAGCACGCGTGCCTGGCCGAACCGGTCGGTCAGCCGGCCGAGCCGCGGCACAAGAACGGCGTAGCAGATGGCGCCGGTGGCCGCGACCGCGCCCGCGGTGCCGTATCTGCCTGTCATCGCCGAGACGAGCAGCACGATGCCGAGGCCGAGCATGGACATCGGCATCCGGCCGATGAGGCCCGCGGCCACGAATCCCCTTGCGCCCGGCACGCGCAGCAGCCGCAGATACGCGTTTCCCCGGCCGGCCTGCGAGTTTGCCCGCTCTGTCTCAGCCACGATGGCGATGCCTCCCTCACCTGACCGTAAGGGGTGCCGCAACCGGTTTTGAGCCCATCATGCCGGTCTGGGCGGCGAGGGCTTATCGTGGGTGGTGCTGTGAGACACCTCGCCTGGCGCAGCGCGCCACTCCTCACCGCCGGAATCGTGGTCGTGCTTGGCGGGGCCGCGGTGGCAGGCGGCGCGATCCTGATCGAGACCTCCAGCCACAGCGCCGCCGCGCCCACCGCACGCACGCCGCAGGCGGCGGGCGTGACGCACACCACCGCACCACGTCCCACCAGCGGCACCGACACCGTCACCGCCGTTACGGTCGCGCCGCTTCGCCGCATCGTCCCGCCCGACCTGCTCGTCGTGTCGGCCCACGGGATCACCGCCGCGCAGCTTGGGAAGATCAGGAAGCTCGGGCACGTGCGGGACGTGATCACGGCAGCCGGCGGCGCGATCCGCTTCCAGGCCAGGCTGGCCAACGTGCTCGGCGTCGACCCGAGCGCGTTCCGGTCCTGGACACCGCCGCCGACCGCCGCGAACGAGCGCATCTGGTCGTCGCTGGCCAGGAACGAGTTCGTTCTTTCCACCACCGCCCAGGCACGCCTGCGGCTGTTTCCAGGGGCGTCGTACCAGATGTCCGGTGCGACGCAGCCACTGGTGCCGCTCGGCGCGGTCGCGGCGCTCGGCGTGCCCGGCGTCGACGCGCTCGTGAGCATGCAGACGTCCCGGGCGCTCGGGCTCGTGCCTGACGTGCTCGCGATGATCAACGCACCAGGCGCCAACATCCGCGCGCTCACCGCCGGCGTGCGGGCCGTACTCGGGCGCCAGGGCGAGATCGTCAACCTGGATGCCGCGGCCGGCCGGCTTCCGGTGGATTCTGGCGGCGCGGCCGGCCGGCCAACCAGCTACCTGGACCTGTACCGGCAGTCCGCCGCCAGGTACTGCCCCGGCTTGTCCTGGACCGTCCTCGCCGCGATCGGGCAGGTCGAGAGCGGGCACGGCCGTAACATCGGCCCGTCGAACGCCGGGGCGCTCGGCCCGATGCAGTTCCTGCCGTCGACCTGGCGGATATGGGGTATCCCCGGGTTCGGCGACACGACGGCCGACATCATGAACCCTTACGACGCGGTCCCGTCCGCGGCACGCTATCTGTGCGCGAGTGGTGCGGCGGCCGGCGGCACGTCGCTGTACCTTGCGATCTATGCGTACAACCACGCGGACTGGTACGTCCGCGAGGTCCTTGCGCTTGCCGGGGAGTACGCGGCGCAGTTCGGCTAAGGTGCATAGCCAGTCCCTGTGCGGCGGGCGCCCGCAGGTCGGCGCCGGATCAGGTAAGTCTAGGCCGTCACCTAGTACGTGTGCGGAAACGTCACGGCGTGGCGGCCGTATCGGTACCATTTCAGGACGGAACCCATTTCCCGATCTTCGCGGGCGGCCAGCCACTGGGCTGGGTGCGAGTGCCGGCACAAGTCTGACGGCGACGCCGTCGATCTTTCGCATTCCGTACGCAGGTCACGTCACCGTTCGAGTGGACGAGGAGCGGCATGCCGCAAGGCACAGGCTGGCCCGGGGGACCGTCCCCGGCGGACTTGCCCCGGGGAGCACGTGCCTCCTCCGGGTACGTTTCTGAACCTCCGGTAGGTCGCGGCGAGGCCCGGGCGGGGCCGAGCGCCGCCGCCGCGGAAACCCCGGTGACGTGGACGAAGGATGTCGTCGTCATCGGTGGGTGTGGCCACGTGGGCATGCCACTGGCGATCGCCTTCGCCGACCGCGGGCTTCGCGTCGGCATCTACGACATCAGCGATGCCGCGGTCAAGCAGGTCAACGCCGCGCAGTTGCCGTTCGACGAGCCCGGTGCCGCCGGGCCACTGGCCCGCGCCGTCGCGTCAGGGCGGCTGGTGGCGTCGACCGATCCCGCGCTCGTGGCCGAGGCCGAGAACGTCGTCGTCGTCATCGGGACGCCCGTCGACGAGCACCTCAACCCCGACCCTGATGCGATTCCCCGTGCCCTGACCGACTGCGCGGAGCATTTCGTGGACGGCCAGCTCATGGTGTTGCGAAGCACCGTCTTCCCGGGCGTGACGGCGCTGGTCGAACGGATGCTGGAGAAACTCGGCCGGGTGATCGACGTGGCATTCTGCCCGGAACGGATCGCCGAGGGCAAGGCGATGA
>DATFVJ010000341.1:0-2333 GCA_035260365.1 Streptosporangiaceae bacterium | reverse complement strand
GGGCACAGCCCATCGCCGCCATCGCCAACCTCGCCGCAGCCGCCGCCGCGATTGACCGCGTGCTCCGCACTCTCAGCGGCAGCCAGTGAGCGTCTCGACGCCCGAGGGCCTGGCCGCCGCGCTCGCCGACCTGATCGACATGGTCTCCGTAGCGATCGGGATACCCGCACCGGCCGAAGGCGCCGAAACGGCGTACATGCTGTGCAGGTCGAACAGAGCGAACACGGCATGTTACGTGCTCGCTCAGGTCGACTCGGCGGATGTGGAGACTGTGCGGCACGCTGCGAACAGGCTCAGGGAACTGCTGCCGGGTTTCCCGGTCACCTACCCCGTGCTACGGCCCGACGACGAGCCAGCGGACAGGCACGGTCTGGTACGGCGCGCTATGAAGCTGCTCATCGGCAAGAGCCGGGCAGTGGGAGATCCCCCGTCCACCTAGACGCCGCGCGGCCCGGCGCCGCCGCTGGGCGCTGCCACGTATCTGCACTACAACGGCACATCCTGGGATCTGGTCTACGGTCCATCGAGCACAGGCCAGAGCGTTTCTGCCGTGTACCTGGCGCATGTTCCAGGCACTTCTGTGACCCTGGCCGCCGGGCGCGCCTCCTACTTGAACGGGACGTTCATGCCACGCATCGAGCGCAGCAGCGGTCCCTAACCCCGCGCCGAGCAGCCCTGCCCGACGGGAGCCGCGCGGCGGCAGGCAGGATGGGTATGAGGAACACCGACGGCGAGGGAGTGGCGAGTCATGCGGTTGCGGACGCTCGGCGGCACCGGGATCAAGGTGAGCCGGTACTGTCTCGGGGCGATGATGTTCGGCGGGTGGGGCAACGCCGACCATGAGGACTGCGCGCGGATCATCCACGCGGCGCTGGACGCGGGGATCAACTTCGTCGACACCGCGGATGTCTATTCGGCCGGCGAGTCAGAGGAGATCGTCGGCGAGGCACTGGCGGGCCGCCGCGACGAGGTGGTCCTGGCGACGAAGGCGCACGGGCCGATGGGTTCCGATCCGAACATGGGCGGCAATTCGCGGCGCTGGCTCGTTCGTGAGGTGGAAAACAGCCTGCGGCGCCTGCGGACCGACTACATCGACCTGTACCAGATCCACCGCCCCGACCCATCGACGGACATCGACGAGACCCTGTCGGCGCTTTCTGACCTGGTTCATTCTGGCAAGGTCCGGGCGATCGGCTCGTCGACCTTCCCGGCCGAGCAGATCGTCGAGGCGCAGTGGGTAGCCGAGCGGCGCGGGCACGTCAGGTTCCGGTGTGAGCAGCCGCCTTACTCGATCCTGGCGCGCGGTGTCGAGACGTCGGTGCTTCCCGCGTGTGCCAGTTACGGCATCGGGACGATCGTCTGGAGCCCGCTCGCGGGCGGCTGGCTCGCCGGCCGGTACCGCGCGGCCGGGGACGTCGACATGACCAGAGGCCGCGCGGCGCGGCTGCCGCAGCGGTTCGACCCGTCGCTGCCCGCGAACCAGGCCAAGCTGGCGGCGGTCGAGGAGCTCGTCAAGATCGCGGAGGATCTCGGCGTTTCGCTGACCCACCTGGCGCTCTCGTTCGTCATGGCGCACCCCGCCGTGACCGCGGCGATCATCGGGCCGCGCACCATGGACCAGCTCACCGACCTGCTCGCCGCGGCGAAACTGGCGCTCGACGACGAGGTTCTCGACCGGATCGACAAGATCGTCCCGCCGGGCACCAACCTGAACCGTGCGGACGCCGGTTACGATCCGCCGTCGATCACCGATCCCAGCCTGCGCCGCCGCGCCCCGTCCGACCGGCTGGCCGGCTGATCCCGCGGGCATGGCTTCGCCGTCAGGGGTCAGCGCGGCCCGGGCCGGGCGGTTTCTGCGTCTTCCGCCGCCGCGCCGGACGCCTCGGCGAAACGTTCGTGCAGCCGGGCCCTGATCTGCTCAGGGGTGTAGGCCCGTCGGCGGCGCTCGGCGCGCGCGATCACCACTCCGGTGGCCGCGACGCCAACGAAACCGGCCAGGCCAAGCACTTTCCACCAGCGCACGTGCCTAGGCTACGACCGTGGCCGCCATGAGCATCACCCTCGACGAGGCACTGGACGTGACGCGCACCGGTGACGTCTGGCTCTTTCGCGGGCGCAAGCCGGCCGACCGGGCGATCCAGGTGACGACCAACAGTCCCGTCAACCACGTCGGCATGTCCGTCGTCGTGGACGATCTGCCGCCGCTGATGTGGCACGCCGAACTCGGCCGGTCCCTGCCCGACCTGTGGTCGGGCACCCACCACCGCGGCGTCCAACTGCACGACCTTCGCGACGCGGTCCTGGTCTGGGCCACGAGATACGGGCAGCGGGCG
>DATFVJ010000340.1:0-3557 GCA_035260365.1 Streptosporangiaceae bacterium | reverse complement strand
GCGGCGTGGCAGGAGGTACGGCGGCGGCAGCGCGCTGCCCGCCGCTGCGCCGTGGGCGAACCTGGCTGGCAGAGGTACTCACCCTGTGTCGCTCCCGGGATAACGTGATTAGCACAGTCAACATGACCCTTCCATCCTGCCTGAGAGGTCACACCGATGGGTGACACCCCTTTCGGGTTCAGCCTGCCGGGCGAGCCCGAACGTGAACCAGGTGGCGGTGAGTCAGGCGGTTCGGGACCGGGCGGTTCAGGACCAGGCCAGCCGACGCCACCGGACCCGATGGCGATGTTCGGCAACCCACAGGAGTTCGCCGACGCGCTACGGCAGTTCGCCGACCTGATGTCCTGGCAGGGTGGGCCGGTGAACTGGGATCTGGCCACGAACGTGGCCAGGCACACGGTCGCCGCGCAGGGTGACGCGAGTATCCTCGCCCCGCAATCGGAGGAGATCGCCCAAGCGCTCCGGCTCGCCGACCTGTGGCTCGACGACGTCACGACGTTTCCGTCCGGCGTCCGCGCCAGCAAGGCCTGGAGCCGGTCCGAGTGGGTCGAGGCGACGCTGCCGGTCTGGTCCAAACTGTGCGACCCCATCGCGGCCAAGGCGGTCGAGACGATGAGCGGCGCGCTGACCGCCGGGGAGGCACTTGGCGCGGAAGCGCTCGGTGAGACCGGCGACGCCGGCGATGATCTCCGTGCGCAGCTGCAGGCCATGGCCGGGCCCATGCTCGGCCTGGTGCGGCAGATCGGCGGCCTGGTCGTCGCCAGCCAGACCGGGCAGGCGGTGGGTGCACTCGCGCTCGAGGTCGTGAGCTCGACCGACGTCGGCCTGCCGGTCGGCCCGGAGGGTACGGCCGCGTTGATCCCGGCCAACGTCGCGGCGTTCGGTTCGGGTCTGTCGGTGCCAGAGGGTGAGGTCAGGCTCTTCCTTGCGCTCCGTGAGGCCGCGCACCACCGGCTTTTCGCGCACGTTCCCTGGCTGCGGGCCCACCTGTTCGGTGCGGTCGACGAATACGCCAAGGGCATCACCGTGGATACCTCGCAGCTGCGGCAGTCGGTGATGGAGATCGACCTCACCAATCCGGAGGCGCTGCAGGAAGCGATGGCGGGTGGCACATTCCTGCGGCCTGAGGAGACACCGCGGCAGAAGGCGGCGCTCGCGCGCCTGGAGACCGCGCTCGCCCTCGTCGAGGGCTGGGTCGCCACGGTCGTGGACGAGGCGGCGAGTAAGCGGCTGCCCGGGGCTGCGGCGCTCGCCGAGGCGGTCCGGCGCCGGCGCGCGACCGGCGGGCCTGCCGAGCGCACCTTCGCCACCCTCGTCGGCCTGGAACTTCGGCCACGCAGGCTCCGTGAGGCCGCGGCCATCTGGCGCGGGCTCACCGACGAACGCGGCGCGGCCGGCCGGGACGCCGTCTGGTCCCATCCTGATCTGCTCCCTGAGCCCAGCGACTTCGACGACCCCGATGGTTTCGTCCGCGGGCGCAAGGAACTCGACATCTCGGCGCTCGACGACGCCGAGCCACCCGCAGCCGAGCGGGCCGAGGGCGCCGGCGGCCCGGGCGGTGACGCCGCTGACGGTGACGCCAGTGACGGTCACGCCAGTGACGGCGGCGCCGCTGACGGCGAGGCGGATACCGGCGGCGCGCCGGGCAGCGAGCCGCCTGACAAGGCGTGAGCGCGCCGGTGGAAGCCGTTGAGGCCGTATTGCCCCGGGATCCCCCCGCACCAACCGATGCCGCAGCCGCGGCAGCCGTTGAGTATCTGGCGGGGTGGCAGCCGCCCGACGAGGAGCAGCGGGCGCTGCGCGACCTGTTCGTCGCCCATCTGCGCGCTCATCCCGACGGCCTGTCGCGGGCCTGCCGGTCGGGGCACATCACGGCGAGCGCCGCGGTTCTCGACGCGCCGCGCCGGCGTGTGCTGCTGACCCTGCACGGCAAGATCGGGCGATGGCTCCAGCTCGGCGGCCACTGCGAGCCAGCGGACACCACACTCGCCGCGGCCGCCCTGCGCGAAGCCTGCGAGGAATCCGCCATCACGGGCCTTACGCTGCGGGGCGGCCCGGTCAACCTCGACCTGCACGCCGTCCCCTGCGGTCTGGCCGCGCACCCGGTGACGCCGGCGGACGCCGATCGCCCCACGTCGATGGCCGGCCCGGCGGCCGTGACCGGCGCGCCGGTGGCCGTGACCAGCAGGCCGCGGGCCGATCGGGTGGGACCGCTCGGCCCGGCCGGGCCGGCGGGCTGGACATGGCACCTCGACGTGCAGTTCGTGGCGATAGCCCCGGCTGGCGCGCACCCGATCAGAAGCGACGAATCGGACGATCTGCGGTGGTGGCCGGTGGGCTCGCTGCCAGCTTCCGCCGACGACGCGCTGCGCAGGCTGGTGGCCCGCGCACGCGCGGTCAGCGGCTGACCGCGCCGACGATGCTGACGATGCCGAGCACGGCCATCACGATGGCGGCCAGGCGGGCGATCAGCGTCAACGGCACGAATCGCACGAGGCCGCGGCCGCCGAGAATGGCCACGGCCGCCGCTGCCCACAGCGCGAGCACTGACCCGAGCAAAACCGCCACCGGGTCGTCGTACTTGGCGGCGAGATTGGCCATGATGATCTGCGTCATGTCGCCGAGCTCGGCCAGCATGATCACGCCGAAGCTGGCCGTGGAAACCTTGACGAACGAGGTGGCGGACGGTTCCTTGAAGCTGGGCTCGTCCTCGAGCCCGACGTGGGTGCGCAGCAGCACAACGGCCCCGATCAGGAACACGACGCCGACAATCACCTCCAGCGGCCGGTGCGGGAGCACGCCGAGGATGCTCCCGGCCGCCACCGCGATCACCGCGTGCACCGCGAATGCCGCGGCGACGCCCACGAAGACGTAAAGCGGCCGGTACCGGGTCCCGAGTATCAGGCTCGCGAGCGCGGTCTTGTCCGGCAGTTCCGCCGTGAAGATCAGCGCAAACACCGTTGCCATGACGGCAGCGTTCACCGTGACCGGCTCCTACCGACCCCGCCGGCGCGGCCGGACCACCACGCCACGCAGAGCCTACGCGAGGCCGACTCCGTTAGCTGCGGTGACCAACATGCTCCGGCGGCGTGGGCGGATGCCGAGCCCGCACGTTCGCGGCACCGCGCGGGCGGCGGCAGGTCTTCGTGGACATGTCCCGGCGTCTGCCTCACAGGTCAGCCAGACCGCAGCACGCCACGAGTCGCGGGCCAGCCCTCAAGCCCTGGGTCGAGGCGGAGCACGTCGGCGGGTGAGCGCAGGCGATGCCAGCCAGGTACGACCTGCAGCGCACTGCGGCGGGGAGCGTGCCCGCGCAAGCGGTCGGTCGCATCGGGGAGGTCGAGTTCCGCCCAGCCATCGCGGAGGTCCCGGGCCGTGGCGATGCCGTAGACCCAGTCGGCCAACGGCAGCCAGGCGGCGAGCGCGACAAGCCCGCCCCCGTCGGCTGGGCAAACCGCCACATCGGCGCGCCGAGGCGCGCCGCCGAGTGCTCGCAGCAGCTTGCCGATCAACAGCAGCGGCAGGTCAGGCGCGTCGGCCGCGAGCACGACGCCCTG
>DATFVJ010000339.1:0-15890 GCA_035260365.1 Streptosporangiaceae bacterium | reverse complement strand
CGTAAAGGAACGTGCCTGACACGCCGGTGCCGACGACCGTGGTGACCTGGTGCAGTGATGAACTGCCGTTCCTGACCGGGCCGGCCAGGGCCTTGACGCCGAAGGAAAGCAGGCAGGTGAGCCCGAACACGATGCTGGAGTGGCCGAGCGAGAAGAAGAACCCGACCGAGAGCGGGCGCTGGCCGTCGTTCATCAGCTTGCGCGTGGTGTTGTCGATCGCCGCGATGTGGTCGGCGTCGAAGGCGTGCCGCATGCCGAGGGTGTAGGCGGTCACCCCGATGCCGATGCCGAAGGTCTTGGCGCCCAGGCTGTAGCGCGCAGGCACCACCAAGGCGATCAGGATGACCCAGCCGATCACGTGCAGGACGGTGATGAACGCGACCATGCCGCCCGCCCGCGCCCACTCGGGTCCGGTCAGCGCGTACCTGATCTGGTGCAGGCGCGACGCGGGCGTTCGCACCAGCGCCCTGTCTGGCATACCCGGAAGTCACCTGCCCATCCGCACGCGGACCGTTCGGCCGCACCGTCGGTAGGCCTAGTCAAAGGCATATACATCGTAGTTGCAAATGAGTTGCAGTAACGTGCCAGCCGCGCCGCGTGATGCCCACGTGGCTGTGCCGCCGGTGCCGTGCCCGCGGGGCTGCCGCAGCGGGTTCGAGCCATGCCCGGCGATGCCTGCGGCGCCGAGCGGCGCGCCACGCGGCAGCGCCGCCGCGGCGGCGGCCCGCTGATCGCTGCGGGCTTCGGCGGGGGAGACGCGTCGAGGTCGGGGAAGTCCGCGCTCGCGGCGACGGCGACCCGCGGCAGATCGGTCACCCGCTCGTACCGGGAGGTTCCAGCGGGCGCCGCCTCAGATCCGGGTCCAGGCTTCGGTCAGCACCGACCGCAGGATCCGCTCCATCTCGTCGAAGTGTTCCTGCGTGCACACCAGCGGTGGGGCCAGTTGCACGACCGGGTCACCGCGGTCGTCGGTGCGGCACACGAGGCCGGCGTCGAACAGGGCCTGCGAGAGGAACCCGCGCAGCAGCCGTTCGGATTCGTCGTCGTCGAACGTCGTCTTGGTGACCTTGTCCTTGACCAGTTCGATCCCGTAGAAGTAACCATCGCCGCGGACATCGCCGACGATCGGCAGGTCGTAGAGTTTCTCCAGCGTGCGGCGGAAGGCTCCCTCGTTCGTGCGCACGTTCTCGAGCAGGCCCTCCTTCTCGAAGACGTCGAGGTTGGCGAGCGCGACCGCGGCCGACACCGGGTGGCCGGCGAAGGTGACGCCGTGCAGGAACGTGGCGGTTCCCGTGCTGAACGGCTCCATCAGCCGGTCGCTCACCAGCATGCCGCCGAGCGGCGAGTAACCGGACGTCAGGCCCTTGGCGACCGTGATGATGTCCGGCGTGTACCCGTAACGCTCCGAGCCGAAGTAGTACCCGAGCCTGCCGAAGGCGCAGATCACTTCGTCCGACACGAGCAGCACGCCGTAACGGTCGCAGATCTCGCGGACCCGCTGTAGGTACCCGGGCGGCGGCGGGAAGCAGCCGCCGGAGTTCTGCACCGGCTCGAGGAATACGGCCGCGACCGACTCGGGGCCCTCGCGCAGGATCGCCCGCTCGATCTCGTCGGCCGCCCAGCGGCCGAACGCGGCCAGATCGCCCGCCACGAAGCCGGGCGCGCGGTAGAAGTTGGTGTTCGGCACCCGGATGCCGCCGGGCGGCAGCGGCTCGAACGGCGTCTTGATCCCGCTGAGGCCGGTGATCGCGAGCGCGCCCATGGAGGTGCCGTGGTAGGCGATGTCGCGGCTGATCACCTTGTAGCGGGCCGGCTCGCCGGTCACCTTGAAGTACTGCTTGGCCAGCTTCCAAGCGGACTCGACCGCCTCCGAGCCGCTCGTGGTGAAGAACACCCGGTCGAGCCCGGCGGGCGCGAGATCCGCGAGCCGCTGCGCGAGTTCGATGGCCCGCGGGTGGGCGTACGACCACAGCGGGAAGTACGCGAGTTCGGCGGCCTGCCGCGCACCCGCTTCGGCGACATCCTTGCGGCCGTGCCCGATCTGGCTGACGAACAGCCCGGACAGGCCGTCGAGATACCGCTTGCCGTGCTGGTCGAACACGTAGGGCCCGGAGCCGCGGACGATCACGGGGACGTCGCCGTCCGCGTACGCCGACATCCGGGTGAAGTGCAGCCACAGATTCCGCTTGGCCGCCTCCTGCATCGGGCCGGCGGCAGCGCCGGCCGCCTGACCGCTTACCTGACCGCTCGCCTGACTTCGCGCCGCCTGGCCGCTGTGCGGGTGTGTCATCTGGTCCCCCAGGAGTAGGTCTGCTTGCGGAGCTTGAGGTAGACGAAGGTCTCCGTGCTGGTCACGGACGGGACCATCCGTACGCGGCTCAAGATTTCCAGGAGATGATCATCGTCTTCGCACACGACCTCGATGAGCAGGTCGAACGAGCCGGCGATGATGACGACGTAGTCGATCTCCTCCATTCCCGCCAGGTGGTCGGCGACGCGCGCCGGGTCGCCTCCGCACCTGATCCCGATCATGGCCTGCCTGCGGAATCCGAGGGTGAGCGGATCGGTCACCGCCACGATCTGCATGACGCCCGCCTCGAGCAGCCGCTGCACGCGTTGCCGCACCGCCGCCTCGGACAGGCCGACGGCCTTGCCGATCGCCGCGTAGGACCGGCGCCCGTCCTGCTGGAGCTGTTCGATGATCTGCATCGAGATGCCGTCGAGCATGATCTGAGGTGCGAGAGCCACATCACCACGGGCACCGCCCGAGGCGCCGCCAGCGCTGCCCATCGCGGCGCGCCGGTGCCGGTTCTCCGCGGTCGGCTGCCCATCCAGCTTTCCCGCGGCCGGGTCAGTCCCCGGGGTGTGGGCCATGGCATGCCTCCTCGCTGGGCAATGGTGCCACGTGAGGCTAGAATGTCAACTGATTTCGTTGCGATACGCTAACTAGACGACGGAATCGCTTGCACCTCGGTGGATGATCTGCAAAAGTTCAAGACTCACCAGACAGCGCTGGTCCACGACTCAGCGATGACCTCGGCCCGCTGATCAGCCGCTGATCAGCCACAGATTCTCAGCCACCTGGGCTCTTCGGTCAGCCACGTGCTAGGAGGCCTACCGTGACAGGCACCGCAACCACACCGACGCCGCAGCAGGCAGAGGTCCTGCGGAACTTTGTGAACGGCGAGTACACCGACGTCAAGTCCGGGCGCACGAGCGACGTGATCGACCCGTCCACGGGCGAGGTCTACGCCCAGGCGCCCGTCTCCGGCCCCGAGGACGCCGACGCCGCGCTGCACGCGGCGGCCGCCGCCTTCGTGGCCTGGCGTGACGCCGTGCCGGCCGAGCGGAGCCTCGCGCTGCTGAAGATCGCGGACGCGGTTGAGGCGCGCGCCGCGGAGATCGTGGCCGCCGAGTGCAGGAACACCGGCAAGCCGGTGGCGCTGACCATGTCGGAGGAGATACCGCCGGTCGTGGATCAGTTGCGGTTCTTCGCCGGGGCGGCGCGGCTGCTCGAGGGGCGGGCGGCCGGCGAGTACATGCGCGACCACACCTCGATGATCCGGAGGGAGCCGGTCGGGGTCTGCGCGCAGGTCACGCCCTGGAACTACCCGATGATGATGGCGGTGTGGAAGTTCGCCCCCGCGCTCGCGGCCGGTAACGCCACCGTGCTGAAGCCCTCGGACACGACGCCCGTGAGCACGCTGCTGCTCGCCGAGATCGCGGCGGAGTTCCTGCCCCCCGGCGTTTTCAACGTGATCTGCGGAAACCGGGACACCGGCCGGGCACTGGTCGCCCACGAGATCCCCCAGATGGTGTCGATCACCGGCTCGGTACGCGCGGGCACCGAGGTCGCCACGGCGGCCGCGGCCGGTCTCAAGCGCGTGCACCTCGAACTCGGCGGCAAAGCGCCGGTCATCGTGTTCGACGACGCCGACATCGAGGCGACAGCGGCGGGCATCGCCGGTGCGGCCTACTTCAACGCGGGCCAGGACTGCACCGCCGCCACCCGGGTGCTCGCGGGGCCCGCGGTGGCCGGCGATCTCACCGCGGCGCTCGCGGAGCAGGCGCGCGGCACCAAGGTCGGCGGCCCGGACGTGCCCGACGCGGACTACGGCCCCGTCAACAGCGCCAACCAGCTCGCCCGCGTGCAGGGCTTCCTCGACCGCCGCCCCGGTCACACGGAGGTGGTCACGGGTGGCCAGCGGCTGGGTGACCGGGGCTACTTCTTCGCCCCCACCGTGGTCAGCGGCCTGCGCCAGGACGACGAGATGATCCAGGAAGAGATTTTCGGCCCGGTGATCACCGTTCAACGGTTCAGCTCCGAGGGCGAGGCCTTGAGCTGGGCAAACGGGGTAAAATACGGGCTCGCGGCAAGTGTGTGGACAAAGGATCATGGTCGCGCGATGCGGATGGCCCGCGCGCTCGACTTCGGTGCGGTGTGGATCAACACGCACATCCCGATCGTGGCGGAGATGCCGCACGGCGGCTTCAAGCACTCCGGCTACGGCAAGGATCTGTCGATGTACGGATTCGAGGACTACACCCGAGTCAAGCACGTCATGAGCTACATCGGCGGCTGAGCCCGGCGATTCGGGCGGACCAGACCAGGCGGACCAGACCAGGCGGACCAGACCAGAGGCAGGGAGCGGGGATACCCGTTAGTGATGACTGAAACACACGCGGCCGAGGTGCCGGAGCGGGTCCCAGGGCAGGACCCCGACACCGATGGCGCGGCGGACGTGCCCGCGATCGAGCTGACCAACGTCTCCAAGGACTTCCACGCGCACGGCGAGGTCGTCACCGCGGTGCGGGGCGTGGACCTGGCCATCCGGCAGGGTGAGTTCTTCTCGATGCTCGGCCCGTCCGGGTGCGGCAAGACGACCACGATGCGGATGATCGCCGGGTTCGAGGAGTGCACGACCGGATCTGTGTTCCTCTACGGCCGGGACGTCACCGGCGTCCCGCCGAACAAACGCGACGTCAACATGGTGTTCCAGTCGTATGCCCTGTTCCCGCACATGAACGTGTTCGAGAACGTGGCGTTCGGGCTGCGCCGCAGGAGAATCCCCGGCGGCGAGATCACCAGCCGGGTGCGCGAGATGCTCGGCATCGTCGACCTCGGCGGCAGGGACAAGCGCCGCCCGCGCGAGCTTTCCGGCGGCCAGCAGCAGCGGGTCGCGCTGGCCCGTGCGCTGGTGAACCGGCCGCGCGCGCTGCTGCTCGACGAGCCCCTCGGCGCGCTCGACCTCAAGCTCCGCCAGGCGATGCAGGTGGAACTGAAGCGGATCCAGCGTGAGGTCGGCATCACGTTCGTCTACGTGACGCACGACCAGGGCGAGGCGCTCACCATGTCCGACCGGATCGCCGTGATGAACGACGGCGTGATCGAGCATCTCGGCACGCCGCGCGAGATCTACGAGCACCCGGCAACCAGGTTCGTGGCCGGCTTCATCGGCACCTCGAACCTGCTGACCGGCCGGGTGAGCAGGGTAGCGGACGGCAACGCCGTGATCGACGTGGGCCCGGACGAGCGGATCGTCGTGCCCCTGGGTGAGCATCATCTCTCACCCGGGGACGACCTCGAGCTGACCGTGCGGCCGGAGAAGATAGGCCTGTCGCTGGCGCGCCCGCCCGGCCTGCCCGGTGCGCACTGCCTGCTCCGCGGCAAGGTGACCGAAGTCGTCTACCTCGGCACCGCGACCAACTTCAACGTCCTGACCTCCACCGGCGCCGAGGTGGTCGTCTTCATCCAGAACGCGGCGTCGGTCGACGACGCTGTCGCCGCGGTGCGCAGGGATGACGCCGTCTGGCTTTCCTGGCAGCCCGAATACTCATTCGCGATCGGAAGTGGCACACCATGAGCCAGCAGAACCCCCTCCCAGACCCCGTACTGCTGCGCGGGATGACGCAGCGCCGCCGCGTCAGCCGCCGCGACGCATTCCGGCTCGGCGGGCTCGCCGCGGCCGGCGCCGGCCTTGCCGCCTGCGGCGTCTCGGGCGCGGGCAAGAAGACCACCATCAGCCAGGCCCAGCTCGCGGCCAAGGAATACTGGACGGGTAAGACCAAGCATGGTCACGTGAACTTCGCCAACTGGCCGCTCTACATCGACACGACCAAACCGACCACCCTGCAGAAGTTCACCGCGGCAACAGGGATCACCGTCAAATACGCGGAGGCGATCCAGGACGACGCGTCGTGGTTCGCCAAGATCGACCCGGTGATCCGGTCCGGCCAGTCGATCGGCTATGACGTCATGGTGGTCACCGACGGGTTCGAGTTCGCGGAACTCCTCGCGCTCGGCGAACTCGTCCCGCTCGACCAGAGCAGGCTGGCCAACTTCTACAAGTACGCCTCGCAGAAATACCAGCACCGGTCGTTCGACCCGGCCAACACCTACAGCATCCCGTGGGCGTCGGGCAGCACCGGCATCGCCTGGAATCCGAAGTACGTCAAGACGCCGGTCACCAGCATCAACGAGCTCTGGAACCCCGCGTACAAGGGCAAGGTCGGCATGATGTCCGACACCCAGGAGATCGCGAACTTCGGCATGTACAAGCTCGGGATCAATCCGGACAAGTCCACCCCGGCCGACTGGCACAAGTCCGCCAGCGTGCTCCTCGAGCAGAAGAACGCCGGCATCGTCCGCCAGTACTACGACCAGTCCTACATCAACGCGCTGACCAAGGGCGACACCTGGATCACCATGGCGTGGTCGGGCGACGTGTTCCAGCAGAACCTCTCCTCAGGAACGAACCTCATGTTCGCGGTCCCGCAGGAGGGGGGCAACATCTGGACCGACAACATGATGATCCCGAAGTACGCGCAGAACCCGGTCGACGCGATGGTGCTGATGGACTGGTACTACCAGCCGGACATCGCCGCGCTGCTCACCGAGGGGATCAACTACATCACCGCCGTGCCCGCCGCTCAGCCGGTCATCGCTGCCGACGCGCAGAAGGCAACCGGCAGCAGCAAGTCCTCGCTGACCGAGGTCGCCACCAGCACGCTGGTCTGGCCGACTCCGGCCGTGTACAGCCGGCTCTATGACTACGTGAGCCCCACCGGCCAGCTGAAGACCGAGTTCCAGTCGATCTTCCAGCCGGTGGTCGCGGGTTAGCGGCGGTGCCCAGAATCCGGTCGGTACTGGTGCCGTACCTGCTCATCCTGCCGGGCGGGCTGTGGCTGGTGGTCTTCTTCGCGGCGCCGCTGATCTTCCTCATCTCGATGTCCACCCAGACCGGGGATGTGGTCAGCGGGTTCGCCCAGACGTTCCACTGGCAGAATTACGTCACCGGCTTCGGTGATTACCACAGCCAGTTCGTCCGCTCCCTGGTCTACGGCGGCCTGGCGACGATCCTGTGTATCGTCCTTTCCTACCCGACCGCCTACTGGATCGCCTTCCGCGGCGGATCGCGTAAGTCGACCTACCTGTTCCTGATCCTGCTGCCGTTCTTCGTCTCGTTCGTGCTCCGGACGATCTCGTGGCAGTACATCCTCGGTGACAACGGCCTGGTGCTGCAGCCGCTGAAGTCCCTCGGCGTACTGCCGCAGAGCTTCCACATCCTCGCCACGGGAACCGCGGTCGTCGGCGGCCTGACCTACAACTACCTGCCCTTCATGATCCTGCCGATCTACGTCGCGCTCGAACGGATCGACTTCCGGGTCGTCGAGGCCGCCTACGACCTGTACGCGAGCCGCGTGCAGGCGTTCCTGCGGGTGATCTTCCCGCTTTCGCTGCCCGGTGTGTTCGCCGGGGTGCTGCTCAACTTCGTGCCCGCGGCGTCGGACTACGTGAACGCCGCCGTGCTGGGCGGCCCGAACAACACGATGATCGGCAACATCATCCAGGACGAGTTCCTCAACCTGCAGAACTATCCGATCGGCGCGGCGCTTTCCTTCACGCTGATGGCGATCCTGCTGGTCGGGATCTTCTTGTACGCGCGCGCCCTCGGCACCGAGCAGGTCCTCGAGGCGGGGGCCGCGTGACCGTCTCCGTGACGACGCCCGGCGGCGGATCGGGCGTGGCGGCGCCGGGCCGGCCCGCACGCCGCGACCGGCGCCGCCGCCGGGGCCAGCGGATGGGCGACCGCCTGCTGCACATCTACACGTGGCTCGTGATCATCTGGCTGGCCCTGCCGATCGGCTCGGTCATCCTGTTCAGCTTCAACAACCCCAAGGGCCGCCTGAACTACACCTGGGTCGGCTTCACGCTGAAGTGGTGGGGCCCGAAGCTCTTCCAGTACCCGTCGCTGACCAAGGCGATGGCCAACTCGCTCATCGTCGCGGTCGTGGCCACCGTGCTCGCCACCGCACTCGGGACGCTGGTGGGCCTGGCGCTCGGCAAATACAGGTTCAGAGGGCAGGGCGCCACCAACCTCGTCCAGTTCGCGGCGATCTCCGCGCCCGAGATCGTGCTCGGGTCGTCGCTGCTGACGTTCTTCATCACGCTGCGGCTGCCCCTCGGCTACCTCACGATCATCATCGCGCACGTGATGTTCTGCGTGTCGTTCGTGGCGATCACGGTGCGGGCGCGGGCCCTCACGCTGGATCCGTTCGTCGAAGAGGCCGCGCGCGACCTCGGCGCCGGTCCCTGGGACACGTTCAGGCTCGTCACGCTTCCGATGATCTTCCCGGGTGTGCTCGCGGGCGCGCTGCTCGCGTTCGCGCTGTCGATCGACGACTTCATCACCACCAACTTCGTCGCCGGCCTGCAGGTGCAGACGTACCCGCTGTGGATCTGGGGCGCGGAGAAAGAGGGGCTGCCGCCGCAGGTCGACGTGTTCGGCACGATCATCTTCGCCGCGGGGGTGCTGATCGCCATCACCAACGCGGTGCGGTCACGCCGCAGCGCCGTCTGAGGCCAGCGGGGCGGTGGGCGGATTCGTGCGGCGGCAGGTGTCCCGGTTTCCCCGGTCTGCTGGGATTTCGCGGCCTGCTGACCTTCCCCGGTCTGCTGGGCTTTCGCGGCCACCGCGGTTTCTGCGGTCGCTCGCGCAGGCCCGGCCGGTGCCGTACTGGCTGGACCGGCCGGGCGCGCCGGACCCGGCGCCCGCGCTGACCGATGCCACCACGGCCGACCTCGCCGTGGTGGGCGGCGGTTTCACCGGGCTGTGGACCGCGCTTGCCGCCAAGGAACGCGACCTCGCGGCCGACGTCGTGCTGCTCGAGGCGCGGACGGCCGGCTGGGCCGCGTCCGGGCGTAACGGCGGGTTCTGCTCGGCCAGCCTCACGCATGGGCTCGCCAACGGAATCGCGCGGTTCCCCGGCGAGATCGCGCAGCTTGAGCGGCTGGGCCGCGGCAACCTCGATGAGATCGCCGCCGCCGTCGCGAGATACGGGATCGACTGCGACTTCACCCGGTCCGGCGAGATGACCGTCGCGAGCGCGCCCTGGCAGGTCGCGGATCTCGAGGAGGTGGCCCGCGCCGCGCGGCGGCTCGGCTACCGCCCTGAACTGCTTGACACCGGCGCGGTGCGCGCCGAGGTCAACTCCCCGGCCTACCTCGGCGGGCTGTGGGACACCGACGGATGCGCGATGGTGGATCCGGCGCGGCTCGCCTGGGGCCTGCGCCGCGCGGCTCAGGACGCGGGAGTACGGATCTACGAGCACACGCCGGTCACGACGATCGGCGACGGCGCCGGGGCGCTCGTGCTTACCGCCCCCTATGGCCGGGTGCGGGCGCACCGGGTCGCGCTCGGCACCGGCGCCTACCCGCCACTGCTGCGGCGATTGCGGCACTACCTGATCCCGGTCTACGACTACGCGCTGATGACCGAGCCGCTGTCCCGTGCGCAGCGCGCGAGCATCGGGTGGCAGCACCGCCAGGGCGTGGGCGGCAGCGGCGGGCAGTTTCACTACTACCGGCTCGCCAGGGACCCGGCGGCCGGATCCGACCGGATCTTGTGGGGCGGCTACGACGCCGTGTACTACAACGGCGGCCGGATCACCGCAGAGCGCGACCAGCGGCCGGCCACGTTCGCCAAGCTCGCACGGCAGTTCTTCGAGACGTTCCCGCAGCTCGACGGGCTGTCGTTCACGCACTCCTGGGGCGGGGTGATCGACACCTGCAGCCGGTTCTGCGCGTTCTTCGGCACCGCGCATGACGGCAGGCTCGCGTACGCGGCCGGGTACACCGGCCTTGGCGTCGGCGCGGCCAGGTTCGGCGCGAACGTCATGCTCGACCTGCTCGAAGGCGAGCGCACCGAGCGGACCCGGCTCGCGATGGTCGGCTCAAGGCCGGTGCCGTTCCCGCCGGAGCCGGTGCGATCCGCGGTGATACAGCTCACGCGCTGGTCCATCGTGCGCGCCGACGCCGCCGGCGGCCGCCGCAACCTCTGGCTGCGCACCCTCGACAAGCTCGGCCTCGGCTTCGACTCCTGACGCGCGCACGCCCGCGACCACCGCCGTGACCACTGCGTTCGGACTCGCCGCATCCGCGGCAGCCGTTTGGATACATATTGTAAGCATGAAGTGGATTCGGCTTACATGCCGTCAGTTGGCACGGCGGCTGTGTCCCGGCAGACTGGTGCAATGCCAGACTTTGCTCTCCACGATCTCCACGATCGTCACCGTGCGGTCATGCCACGCTGGGCTGCCCTCTACTACGAGCAGCCGATCGAGCTTGTGAGCGGCGCGGGCAGCCGCGTCACGGACTCCGGCGGCCGGACCTATCTCGACTTCTTCTGCGGCATCCTGACCAACATGATCGGGTACAACGTGCCCGAGGTGCGCGACGCGGTCCAGCGCCAGCTGGACACCGGCATCGTGCACACGTCCACGCTCTACCTCATCAGGCAGCAGGTCGAGCTGGCCGAGAGGATCGCGGGACTGTCGGGCATCGACGATGCCAAGGTCTTCTTCGTCAACTCGGGCACCGAGGCGAACGAGACCGCGCTGCTGCTCGCCACCGCCGCACGCCGCAGCGACCAGGTGCTCGCGATGCGGGGCAGCTACCACGGCCGCTCGTTCGGCGCCGTGGCCATCACAGGTAACCGTGGCTGGAAACCGTCGTCGCTCTCGCCGGTCAACGTGCACTACCTGCACGGCGCCGACCGGCACCGGCCGGCCTTCTCCGGCATGACCGACGGCGAGTACATCGCGGCCTGCACCGCCGACCTCCGGCACGTGCTCGCCACCGCGACCGCCGGGGACGTCGCCTGCCTGATCGCCGAGCCCGTGCAGGGCGTCGGCGGGTTCACGATGGCGCCGGACGGGCTGTACGGAGCGTACAAGGAGGTGCTCGACGAGCACGGGATCCTGTTCATCTCCGACGAGGTGCAGACCGGCTGGGGCCGCACCGGCGACAGCTTCTGGGGGATCGGCAACCACGGCGTGACGCCGGACATCATGACGTTCGCCAAGGGCATGGGGAACGGGTTCGCGATCGGCGGCGTGGTGGCCCGCGGCTCGCTGATGGACGCCCTGCCCGCCGCGGGCATCTCCACCTTCGGCGGCAACCCGCTCGCGACCACGGCGGCCAGCGCGACCCTCAGTTACGTGCTCGGCCACGACCTGCAGGCGAACGCGCGCGCGCTCGGCCGGCTGATCATCGAGGGCCTGCGCGAGCAGGCCGGATCGCTGCCCGTCGTGGGCGACGTGCGCGGCAGGGGGCTGATGTTCGCGGTGGATCTGGTCGAGCCTGGCACCGGGGAGCCGAGCCCGCGGCTCGCTACGCGGGTGCTTGAGGAGAGCCGCGCGCGCGGCCTGCTGATCGGCAAGGGCGGCCTGACCGGCAGCGCGCTGCGGATGGCTCCGCCGCTGACCCTGACCGAGGCGGAGGCGAAGGAGGGCCTCGCGATCCTGGTGGACGCGATCGCCGCGGTCAGTGCCGCCGAAGATCCCGGCGTCAGGGCCGGAACCGAACGCGGAGGTGCCCGATGACGAACGCCGATCCACGCCACAGCGGCCCCGGCGCCCACACCGGCCCGGGCGAGGGGCCGATGCCGCGCCGCATCACGCACTGGATCGACGGCAAGCCGTGGCCGGGAACGGCGCAGGAGGCGTCCCGCCAGGGTGAGGTCTACGACCCGTCCACCGGCCGGGTCGCCGGGCTGGTCGACCTGGCCAGTGCCGCCGAGGTCGACGCGGCGGTCGGCACCGCGAAGGCCGCGTTCGCCGGCTGGCGGGAGGCATCGCTGGCCAGGCGGACGACCGTCATGTTCGCCTTCCGCGAACTGGTCAAGCGCGAGGCGGCCGGGCTGGCCGCGCTGATCAGCTCCGAGCACGGCAAGGTGGCGACGGACGCGGCGGGCGAGGTCGCCCGCGGGCTCGAGGTCGTCGAGTTCGCGTGCGGTATCCCGCACCTGCTCAAGGGCGGCTTTTCTGAGAACGTGTCCACCCGGGTGGACTCCTACTCGATCCGCCAGCCGCTCGGCGTGGTGGCGGGCATCACGCCGTTCAACTTCCCGGCGATGGTGCCGATGTGGATGTTCCCCATCGCGATCGCGTGCGGCAACACGTTCGTGCTCAAGCCGTCAGAGAAGGACCCGTCCGCCTCGGTGCGGATCGCCGAACTCTGGGCGGAGGCCGGCCTGCCGGCCGGCGTGTTCAACGTGGTCCAGGGCGACAAGGTCGCGGTCGACGCGCTGCTGCGCCATCCCGGCGTCGCGGCGGTCAGCTTCGTCGGCTCCACGCCGATCGCGAGGTACGTCTACGAGACAGGGACCTCGGCGGGCAAACGGGTACAGGCGCTCGGCGGCGCCAAGAACCACATGGTGGTGCTGCCTGACGCGGATCTGGACCTGGCCGCGGACGCGGCGGTCTCCGCGGGCTTCGGGTCGGCGGGGGAGCGGTGCATGGCGATATCCGTCGTCGCCGCGGTGGACCCGGTCGGTGACGAGCTCATCGAGAAGATCAGGGACCGGGTGGCGAAGCTCCAGGTGGGCCCGGGCGCCGACGAGCGGTCGGAAATGGGCCCGCTGGTGACCGGCCCCCACCGCGACAAGGTCGCGGGTTATCTCGACACGGGAGTCAAGGAGGGTGCGACGCTGGCCATCGACGGGCGGGTGCACCCGGTCATCGGCGGCGACCCGGACGGGTTCTGGCTCGGGCCGTCGGTGCTCGATCACGTCGCGCCCACGATGAGCTGCTACACCGACGAGATATTCGGCCCGGTGCTCTGCGTGGTGCGGGTTCCCTCGTACGAGTCCGCGGTCGGCCTGATCAACGCGAACCCGTACGGAAACGGGACCGCGATCTTTACCAACGACGGTGGCGCCGCGCGCATGTTCGCCAGCCAGATCGAGGTCGGGATGATCGGGATCAACGTGCCGATCCCGGTGCCGATGGCGTACTACTCGTTCGGTGGCTGGAAGACCTCGCTGTTCGGCGACACGCATATGCACGGCGCCGAGGGTGTGCATTTCTACACGCGCGGGAAGGTGATCACCTCACGCTGGCTGGATCCAAGCCACGGCGGTGTGCACCTCGGCTTCCCCGTGAACGCGTAACCCGCACGTCGCCTTCACGGAGGCGTTCACGGGGAACGCCGCGGCACCCGGGTCAGTCAGGCGTCCGCGCTGGCCTTCGTCTTGCCGCCTCGCACCAGCGCAACACCCGCGACCACGAACAGCGCGACCGCGACGACGATCGCGGCGATGCCCTTCACGGTGTCGTGGCCCGTGTTGTGGGGCCTGCGCCCAGGGAGGAAGCTCGGCAGTGACTCCGACGTCTTCATAAAATAGATGATCCCGACGACCGCGGCCAGCACCGCGACGATGCCGACAACCACGGCGAGGGCCGTCGTGCCACTCCGCTTGCCACCCGATGCGCTGATAGAACTCAACGTGTCCTCCTCAGGAAACCTTTTGCTGCGTGCCGCACGCTACCGGGTCAGCCGGTCGCAGTGGGTAGGGATGGCAAAACGCCTCATAACACCCTGATTACGCGGTGCTGGCGGGGTTTCGGCCTCGGCGCACTCCGGCGGGACCGGGCTAACTCTGCGAGCCGCCCGGCCTGCCGCTGCGCCGCATCGCGAACCCGGCGGCGATCAGGGCGATCACCGCGACGATGATCGCGGTGATCCCGCGCACGGTGTCGTGGCCCGTGTTGCCGGCCCTGCGCCCCGGCAGGAAGCTCGGCAGCGAGCCCGAGGCCGTGGTCAGGTACATGATGCCGGCCACGGCCGCAAGCACGGCGATGATCACCAATATGACGGTGAGAACCACGGCGCCCGTGCTCCGCCCGCTCGATGTGCCGACTGTCCCCATGATCCCTCCTCGGCGGGAGTCATTCCTGCGTGCCGCAGGTTACTCCGGTGACGGCACACCTGTCGGCGCGGTTGGCGTAACGATTGACAACCCGTTGGTCAGCCGTGGGCAACCGGGCCGGCCGGGCCGGCCGAGGCGACGGCCCGCTCCAGGATGCTCAGGCCCTCGTCGAGTAGATGGTCGCCGATCACCAGCGGCGGCAGGAATCGCAGCACGTTCCCGAACGTGCCGCAGGTGAGGAGCATAAGGCCGGCCGAATGGCAGGCCGCGGCGATCCGCTTGGCCACGTCCGGCGCGGGCTGCAGCGTCCCCGGCACCGTCAGTTCGATGGCGAGCATCGCGCCACGGCCCCGGACGTCGGCGATCACCGGGTGCCGCGCCGCGAGATCGCTCAGCCTCGGCAGCATGACCGAGCCGATGTGCCGCGCGCGCCCGGCCAGATCGTGCTTTTCCATCTCCGTGATCGCGCCGAGCGCGGCGGCACAGGCGACCGGGTTGCCGCCGTACGTACCGCCAAGCCCACCGACGTGCACCGCGTCCATCAGGACGGCGCGGCCGGTGACGGCGGCCAGTGGCAGCCCGCCGGCGATTCCCTTCGCCGTGGTGACCAGGTCGGGCACGACGGCCTCGTGGTCGGACGCGAACCAGTCACCGGTCCGGCAGAAGCCGGTCTGGATCTCGTCCGCGATGAACACGATGCCGTTTTCGCGGCAGAACTCCGCGAGCCGCGGCAGGAAGCCGTCGGGCGGCACGACGAACCCGCCCTCGCCCTGAATCGGCTCGATGATCACCGCGGCCACGTTCTGCTCGCCAATCTGGGTGTGGATCAGCTCCGTTACGTCGGCGAAGGCCTCCTCCGCGCAGTTTTCCGGCCCGGTGGGCCACCGCAGCGGGTAGGCCATCGGCATCCGGTAGATCTCCCCGGCGAACGGCCCGAACCGGTGCTTGTACGGCATGTTCTTGGCCGTCAGCGCCATGGTGAGGTTGGTGCGGCCGTGGTAGGCGTGGTCGAAGGCGACGACGGCGGGCCGGCCCGTCGCGTGCCGCGCGATCTTCACCGCGTTCTCCACGGCCTCGGCGCCGGAGTTGAACAGCGCGGAGCGCTTGTCGTGGCCGCCGGGGGTCAGCCGCGCGAGTTCCTCGCACACGCTGACGTATTCCTCGTACGGCGCGACCATGAAGCAGGTGTGGGTGAACCTGCGCACCTGCTGCGTCACGCGCTCGACGACCTCGGGCGCGCTGTTGCCGACGCTGGTGACGGCGATGCCGGACCCGAAGTCGATGAGCGAGTTTCCGTCGGCATCCACCAGGACGCCGCCGCCGGCCACCGTGATGAAGACGGGGAGGACGTGGCTCACCGCCCGGGCGACGCTGCGATCCCGCCGCGCGAGCAAGCGGCGCGACTCGGGCCCGGGGATGTCTGTGACGAGCCTGCGCTCTTGCGGCAGCGCCGGGCCGCCCGCCGCCACCTGCGGTCTCGCTGTGTTCGCTGTCATACCGCCGACAATAGATGGGTGCGCAAGATTGATCCCGAACGGCTGCCGCGGATGCGCCATCCTTTGGTGCGGCTCCTTGCGAGCACGGTGCCCGGCCGGGTGACACAGCCGTGCGGTAGTACGCAGCCGCAGTTGCGGCGGGACTGCGGAGCGCCGCGCCTGGGTCCATGATGGGAGGTGAGTT
>DATFVJ010000338.1:0-5543 GCA_035260365.1 Streptosporangiaceae bacterium | reverse complement strand
CCCGCACGCAGTGCTGGTTGCCCACGTCGGCATACCAGACAGCGCCCTCGGCATCGATGCAGATCCCGTCCGGGTGGTCGCCGGGCGTCTGCGCCCACACCCGCCGGTGGCCGAGGCCGCCGTCCGCGCCGATGTCGTATGTCGTGAGCCGGCTGGCGTAGGACTCGGCGACGATCAGCGTTCCGCCGTCGGGGGTGATCGCCATCCCGTTCGGGAACGCGACATCGCCGGCGACCAGCGACCGAGGATCCCGGTGTGGATGGCCGCGGAGTGGCCGCGCGGCGCTTCGCGATGAGTTCCCGGGCGGGGTATCGTCCTACCCGGTATGACGTACGCACCGGTGAACGGCCTGCAGCTGTACTACGAGATCCGCGGCAGTGGCAGGCCACTCGTGCTGCTCCACGGTGGCCTGATGACCATCGACCTCAATTTCGGGCCGTTGCTCGACCCCCTCGCGGCGAGCAGGCAGGTGATCGCGGTGGAACTCCAGGGTCACGGGCACACCGCCGACACCCGCCGCGCGATGACGATCGAGGCGCTGGCCGGTGACGTCGTCGCGCTGCTGGACCATCTGGGGGTCGCCGAGGCCGATCTGTTCGGTTTCAGCCTCGGCGGTCTGGTCGCGTACGCGGTCGCGCTGGGTGCGCCCGCCCGGGTCGGCAAGCTGATCGTCGCCTCGGCGGACGCCCACCGCCCGCCGGGCCGGGAAAGCGTGCCGCTCGGCGACGACCGCATGCCGGCACCGGCCGACTTCCAGGCGATGCGCGACGCCTACGCCGCGGTCGCTCCCGACCCCGCGCATTTCGACGAGGTCGCGGCCAGGACGTCGGCAATGGTGCACGAGTTCCCGGGATGGACCGGCGAGCTGCGGTCACTGCAGGTGCCGACCCTGCTGATCTTCGGCGACCGCGACTTCTCACCGTTGCCCGACGTGGTGGAGATGTTCGAGCTCTTGCCGAACGCGCAACTCGCAGTGCTCCCCGGGACCACGCACGTCGGCGTGACACGGCGGCCTGGCGAAGTGCTGGCGTTGATCACGCCGTTCCTCGACGCACGCTAAGTGGCGCTCACGCGCGATGAAGCAAGAAGATTACATGAACGAGACCCTGCGTGAGGATCATGTCCTTGCCGGTTCCGATCCCGGCGAGCTTCGGGTGCACGCGGAGGTGGCCTGAACGGCGTGGCCTCAGGGCAACCGCACGCGTGTTAGCGTGCGAGCGTGGCTGCTGGTGAGGCTCGGGCGACCTCCTTCGGCCAGGTGGCGGACGATTATGACCGGGTGCGGCCCAGTCCGCCGGACGAGGCACTCGACTGGCTGGTCCCGCAGAACTGCGAGATCGTGGTCGATATCGCCGCAGGCACGGGACTTTTCACCCGGGCGCTGCAGCGCAGGATCATGCAGGTCATCGCCGTCGAGCCCGACGACCGGATGCGCGCGGTGCTGGCAGCCCGGTCACCCGGCGTCCGCGCCGTCGCGGGCCGGGGTGAGGCCATCCCAGTTCCGGACGCGAGCGCGGACGGGGTGTTCGTCTCGTCGGCGTGGCACTGGCTGGATCCTGGCCAGGCCGTCCCCGAGATCGCCCGGGTGCTGCGTGACGGCGGCCGGCTGGGAGTGATCTGGACAAGCCGGGACCGCCGGGTGGACTGGGTGGCCGAACTCGATATGCTCCGCAGGCCGAACGCCGTCCGGTCGGCCGAGGACGCCAGATCGCAGCTGCGCCGCCGGCACGAGGTCACCCTGCCCGGCAACGCGCCGTTCGAGAACATCGCCAGCGCGTCGTTCTCGTTCGTCCGGACGATGACGGTCGACGACGCCGTCGACTGGCTAGCCACCTATAGCGGCGTCATCACGGCACCCGCCGGGGAACGGGCAGCCGCGCTGGCCCGCGCGCGCGAAGCGCTGCTGCGGCGGGCCAGCGGAGACGGGATGATCGAGATCCCGATGCAGTCGACCTGCTGGCGGGCGGATCGCGTGCGCCGTCCAGCATCCGGCCGGCCACTATAGCGAGGCGGCAAACAGGCAGGGGGCGGCGCTCAGCGGAAGACGAAGGCGGCCAGGTCTCTCCTGGTCGTGCTGGTTCAGCACGCCGTATCCCCGGTGGCGGACAGATACTCACATGTGCGGCTACTTCCGGCACGCCCGGCGTGGGATCATCACGGTAACGGTCACTCTGTAGGTAGCGGAGGCAGCCATGGCGGCAACGGCTCAGCAGCAGACCGCGAGCGGGCTCCGGCGAGATGCGATCGGTCTTCGTGAGGTCCTGTTCCAGAGCATCACGGACATGGCGCCCGGCGCCGCCATCGCCGCGTCGATTCCGGCCGGGGTCGCCTTCGCCGGCGGAGCACTGCCACTGTCGGTGGTCTTCGCCCTGGTGGCGTGCCTGCTCTGCGCGTGGTGCATCGGCCTGCTGGCCCGTGAGATGCCCGCCGCCGGGTCGCTGGCGACCTACGCGGCCCGGGGGATCCACCCGGCCGCCGGATTCCTCGTGGCGTGGGGATACGTGCTCGTCGGCTGGCTGATACCGCCGCTGGTGCTGCTGCAGCTCGGCTTCACCACCGCCGCCACGATCAACTCCGAGTTCCACGGATATCCGGCCAGCCTGTGGTGGCCGTGGTCGATCCTCGGCGCGCTGATCATACTCGCGGCCGGCTACTACGGCATCAGGACCTCGGCCCGGCTGGGCACCGTCCTCGGCCTGTTCGAGATCGGCGTGTTCCTCGTCCTCGCCGTGTTCCTGGTCGTGCACGCGGGCAGGCACAACACCTGGTCGGTGTTCGGCACGACGTACACCCCGGGCGGCTTCCGCGGCATTACCGGGGTGATCGGTGGCTCGGTCTTCACCCTGCTCGCGTTCGGCGGCTTCGAGGGTGCGGCGCCGCTGGCCGAGGAGACCAGGAACCCGCGGCGCACGATCCAGCGGGCCGTGCTGCTGGCCACGCTGCTCATCGGCGCGCTGTACGTGTTCACGACCTACGCGGTGGACGTCGCGTTCGGGCCGAAGGGCTTCGCCAGCTTCACCACGGGCACCGGCAGTGCGTCCTGGGTGGGCCTAGCCCGCTCGCTCTACGGGATCTTCTGGTTCTTCGTGTTCCTGGCCATTGTCAACTCGACGATCGCGAACGCGAACGCCGGGATCAACGTGTCCAGCCGGACCTCCTACGCGATGGGCCGGATCGGCGCCTTCCCGCGCTTCCTCGCGATGGTCAGCCCCCGGCACCGGTCCCCTGTGAACAGCATCCTGGTCGCGTTCGTGGTCACGATCGCGGTCACCCTCGGCCTGGGCTTCGGGTACACGCCGACCGTGGCGTTCGCAATGGTGGGCACGGGCATCGTGATCGTGCTGGTCGCGATCTACATCCTGATGAACGCCGCGTGCCTCGGCTTCTTCGCCCGCCGCGCTGGTGGCCTCAACCGGGGCTTCAACTGGCTCTCCCACCTGATCATCCCGCTGCTCGGGATCGCCGCCTTCGTGCCCGCCTGGCTCACGGCCGCGGGCATCAAGGTGTTCTCGTTCGTGGCGCCGCTGACGCCCCCCTTGTCCTACATGGCCCCCGGCGTGGCCGGGTGGATGATCATCGGCGTGATCTACCTGATCTTCCTCTACAACCGCGATCCGAGGCGGGTCACCGAGGTGGGCCTGGTGCACCTGGATGCGCAGGTGGAGCCTGCTACGGGGGCGCCGAGCCGGTCATAGGCCAGCTCAGCCTCGAGGGCTGGTCAGGGGGCGCGGCCGCTCACGGCGCACGGGATTCCCGCTGGCCACTTGCTCGCGCAGTTCTCGCATGCCCAAAACCCGCGCGGTCGATTCCCCGCCGAGCAGCAGCCGCACTCTCGGGGAGTGGCAACCGCTGCCCCTAGCGAGTACTTGCGCGGCGTATATACTCAGTGTATATTCCGGAGGGTGAGTGTGCCTCTGACCCTCCTCGGGCTGCTTGAGCGCGAGCCTAGCCACGGCTACGACCTCAAGCGTGACTACGACACCTACTTCGGGCGAGGCAAGCAGCTGCCCTTCGGGCAGGCCGACCACGCCCTGTTCCACCTCGAAGCAGACCTTCGATGGATCGAGATCACGTCAGCGCGCCTGGCGGAACTAGCCGCAGTGGTTACCCCGGAAAGGGCACCGAGACAATGAACAGTCCTGTCGTGACGCGCGCGCGCCTGGTCGAGGCCCGTGACGTCGTCAAATCCTTCGGCCAGACCCCCGCGCTGCGCGGAGCGAGCGTGGCCGTGAGCCCGGGTGAGATCCTGGCGATCATGGGCCCGAGCGGGTCCGGCAAGTCAACTCTGCTGCACTGCCTGGCCGGGATCTTCACACCCGACCGCGGCGAGGTGTGGTTCGACGGGCAGCGCCTGGACGCACTAGGCGAAGCCGAACGCACCCGGCTGCGCCGGACCGCGTTCGGCTTCGTGTTCCAGTTCGGCCAGCTCGTGCCGGAGCTCACCGCGGCGGACAACGTGGCGCTGCCGCTGCTGCTCAACCGGGTGCGGCGGCGCGCTGCCTACAAGACCGCGGACGCGTGGCTGGACCGGCTCGGCATCGGGGAGAAGGGCGCCAACCGGACCGGCGAGCTGTCCGGCGGCGAGGCGCAGCGGGTGGCGGTCGCCCGGGCGCTGGCACTGGCCCCGAAGGTGATCTTCGCCGACGAGCCGACCGGGTCGCTGGACTCGCTGACCGGCGAGAAGGTCATGGACCTGCTGACCGGGCTGGCCCGCGAGGGGGGCACGACGGTGGTGCTCGTCACGCACGACGCCCGGGTCGCCGCCTACGCCGAGCGCGTGGTGATGGTGCGCGACGGGCTGGTGTCGGGAGACCTCGGCGCGGTCGGCGAGCAGGTCTCCGCAGCGAAGGCGGTCAGGTAATGCTCCGCCTCGGCCTGCAACTGACCCTGCGCAGCGGGCGGGAAGCGCTCGTCCGGCTGGTGATCACCGCCGTGGCGGTGGCGGTCGGCGTCGCGCTGCTGCTCGGCGTGCTCGCCGAGTTCCACGCGTTCCAGGCCAACGCCAACCAGGCCTGCTGGTCATGTACGACGGGCGCGTCGGTGCCCTCGTCGCTGCCGTCGCACGGGGAGTTGTGGAACGACAGCGTGGACTTCTACCAGGGGCAGACGATCACCCGGCTGGACATCGCGCCGCTTGGCGCCGGCGCGCCGGTGCCGCCTGGTGTTACGAGGCTGCCGGCGCCCGATTCGTACTACGCCTCGCCTGCGCTGGCCGCCTTGCTGAAGACGGTGCCCGCCGACGAGCTCGGCGACCGGTTTCCCGGCCATCTGGCCGGGACGATCGGCGACGCGGCGCTGAACGGGGCCAACGATCTCGTGATCTACATCGGGTACACGCCGGCCGCGCTCAAGGCGGTCGGCGGCACCCAGTGGGTCACGTCGATCACCACCGCGCCGCCGCAGGAAGTGTTCACCCCGTTCTTCCGGTACGCGTTCTTGGTCGGCGTCCTCGCGGTGCTGTTCCCGATGCTGGTGCTGATCAGCACCGCGACCCGGCTGGCCGCGGACCGGCGGGAGGAGCGGTTCGCCGCGCTCCGGCTGGT
>DATFVJ010000337.1:0-7787 GCA_035260365.1 Streptosporangiaceae bacterium | reverse complement strand
CTCGGCCCACCGCTCCACCCGGGCGGACTTCTCCGCCGCCGCCCGCCGCGCCTCCGCCGCCGCCGGGTCGGCCGCGACCACCGCCCGCGCCACCGCCTTGCGCAGTTCTCCCGTGGTCTGCGCCGCCGCCTTCCCCAGCACCTGCGCCTCGACCCGGCGGGCCACCGCGGTGCCCAGGCCCACCAGGCCGCTGATGATCACCAGGGCGCGGGGCACATCGATCACGCCGGCCGCCAGCGCCGCCGAAGTGCCGGGCAGGTCCGCCAGCGACAGCGCCCGCCCGACCAGGTGTTCCGCGGCGCACCGGGTCAGGGTCAGCGCGGCCGCCACCTCCGCCGCCGCGAACCGCTCCGCCTCGCTGGCACACGCACCGGCCGCCGTGGTCTCGCCGATCCGCCGGGTGGCCAGGGCCGCCACCGCCGCGTGCTCCATCGCCGCCGCCCACGACGACAGCCGCCGCCAGGCCCGCAGAACCCCGGTCAGCTCCCCGTCACCCAGACCAGCCAGATCACCAGCGTCCGGCAGCAACAAGGCCAGTGCCGACCCCGGGCCCAGCCCGTCAAGGACGCCGCCCTGGCAAAATCCCGCCTCAACCCGCATCTCGCCCCACGCGGCCGCCGCGCCCCGCGCGGCACGCACGGCCTGCGGGATCTCTGCGCCGTGCGCGGCCGCTGCTCCCTGCGCGGCCTCCGCGCCCGGTGCGGCACGCACGCCCTGCGCGGCCGCCGCGCCCGGTGCGGTCGTTGCGCCTCGCGTGGCAGGCACACCCCGCCCGGCACGCACACCCGGCCCGCTCCGCCTGCCTTGTGCGGGCGGCGCGTCCTCGCCCAGGCAGTCCGGATCAGCCCACGCCGCCTGCCCGCTCAGCGCGGCGAGCAGCGAACCGGGCAATTGGCTGCCACCGCACAGCCATACCCCCTGCTCGGCCAATTCCTGCCCGGCTAATTCATGCTCGGCCAATTCCGCGCCGTCCTGAACGGCCCCGGCCGCGCGCGCCGCACCGGAATCACAATTGGCGCGGTGAGCGGGTGGCACGGCCGAGAACACGGGCCCTCCTTTCAGGGGATCCCCTAAGACGCTTCACCCAACATTTTACCGCACGATCATGGCTTTCGCACATACATTCGAGGTAACTGGTCAGCTAATCTTTCTCGGATTGTGACCGCAGCGGCTGGGTTGTTATTGTTGCTCCCCATTCGGTGGGGCTGTGCGCCGCTCGGCTCGCCTGGTGGCCCATAACGGTAATGCTCGGTGAAACCGAACGCAGCCGTCAGCCAGTCTGACGCCCCGGCAACATTCCGGTAGGTAATGTGCGGCAGCACGGTATCGGTGGGAACCGAGCGGTTGGTCACCATCAGGCTGCTCCAATTTGCGGAGCAGGACCCAGGGTAGTGGCGGGGCTGGGCCGCCACGCCAGTGGCCAGGCCGGACGGGGAGGTGCGGCATGAGCCGGGTCCGGCCGGCCGCAGCGCTTGGGCGCCCATCGGCAGCGAAACCCGGCCGCAGGGCCGGCCTGCGTGCTCTAGGTGCAAGCCCATTCCAGCCAGGCTCCGTGAGCGTGGCACAGGCCCAGGGCGCGGCCGGCTGCCGTGCCTGTTTCGAAGGTGACAAGCCCCATGACGGCGGCAGCGGCGCCGGCCTCGCCGATCGCCGGTGGGATCGGGACGGCGTCGATGACCCCGGGTGCGTCCACGCTCAGCCACGCGAGCCGCTGGCGGCGGGCACGCCGCTCCAGGACGGCGAGAAAGGCGTGCCGTTGCCCGGCGCTCAGGTATCCGCAGGCCGAGGTGGTGACCACGACAACCGGCAAGCTCGGATCGAACGTGTCGAGCGCCGCGTCAAGGTCGGTGACCATGTCGCCGGACATCATCGCCGGCGGGTGCCGGCGGGCCAGTTCCATGGCCGCGGCCGTTCTGGCCAGCCGCCCGGTATCGGGCCAGACGCACGCGAGCAGCCACCGGGCGTCATCGGGCGTGGCGAGATCGACCGGTGCACGGTCGATGCCCAGGCGGGCGGCGATGGCCGGAAGCCGCGGCGGGACCGGCGCTGTCCCGCGCAGGTCACATCTGATCGTCACGGGCGAGCCGGCCGGGCCCAGACCGCCACCCGGCCCGTAGTCGAACCGGTAGCGATCTATCAACAGGTTCAGCCCCGCGCTGCACCCGGCGTCGAGCAGGGCGATCGGCTCGCCCACCAGGTCAGCGGCCGCGGCGAGCCCGACGGCAAGCACGGCGGCCCGCCCGGGTTCATTGGTCTGGGTGTGCCGGCTGGCGAGTATCCGGCCCACGTCGTGCCGCCGCGACAGGCACACGTCACGAAACAGCGCCGGCGCCAGGCCCGGATCCGCCCGGTCCGCGTAGACGTCAGCAAGGGGATGCGCGAGCCCGCTCAGGACAAGATAGTGCACCGCCGCGAGCAGAACGTTGGGCTGCTGCCCGAGTGACGGTGCGGCGGCCACAAGAGCGAGTAACTCGGGGTCGTCCGCCACCGAGTGAGAAATCGCCGCGTACATGGGCGAATAGGTGCCGCACTCACGCTCGGCGAAGTGCCGCCAGACCTGGCTGAGACGTTCCACGGTCTGCCGCGCAACTGCCTCTCGCACGGCACCGAGCATGAACCACCCGCCAGCGCCGGGTCAACGTTGACCAAATCAACCTGTGATCGGCCCATGAGGGGATCCGCTCGACGGACGAGCGCGGGTCTGGCTTACTGAACTCATGCCAGGCGCAAGCGAGCAAACGCGACGGGTAAAAATCCTCAACGCCAACTGGGTCGCCGGGCCGGACGGCGACGACGGCCGGTTCGAGGTCATGATCGTGACCGAGGACGACAAGCGGCACACGATGGCCCCCAGTCCCGCATCGATGACCGCCCTCGTTGCCCTGACGCAGGCAGATACCGTCCTGCTATGGGATCCGGCCGACCGGACACTGATCGCCGCCAACATCGTCGGCAAGATGCCCTGGACCGAGAGCAGCTAACACCTGCCACGGGAACGCGCTTACCGCAGCCCGGTGCCTGGTCACCCGGACGCACCGACTAAAATTTCCGTTGGGGTGCGGGGAGACCCGGCCGGCGCGTCAGGGAGGATTCGCTGGGCTAGTCATGCCCGTCGCGGCGCACGGTCACGAAGCGGTGCCTGCTCGGCGAAGCCCAATGATCAGCGCGTGTTCCCACGTGACAGCCGAGTTCGAGGAAGATCCATGGGCCGACGGCGGCATCGCAACAAGTTCCGCGACAGCCGGGCCGGGCGGCTGCGGCGGTCCCTTGGACTTGACCGCAACCCGCTGCGGCGGACGATCGACCGGGTCGAGGCGCTGGTCCGGTGCGCCCTGCTTGCCGTGTTCCTGGCCTGCGGCCCGCTGGTCGCCGCGTACGTCGGGCACCGCGTTGAGAGTGCCGCACAGTTCGCCGGGCGGACCCAGGCGGCCCTGCATCGCGTCACGGCGCGGGTGCTCAAAGAACTGCCAGGGCAGGCGGCTTGCGGCCACGGGCCGTGCCAGGAGGCCACGGTGCTCGCGCGCTGGACGGGACCAAGCGGGCTGACGCGAACCGGCACGGTCACAGTGACTGGTGGTGTCTATGTGGGCGCGACGCTGGCCGTCTGGCTCAACGGGAATGGCCAGCTTGTCGACCCGCCGGCCAGCCATGGATGGGTGATCGGCGAGGCCGCGTCGGCCGCCGCCGGCGCCCTGTGCGCCGTCGGGCTGGCCTGCTTCCTCGGCGCGGTGGCGGCGGAACGCGCGCTGAGCAGAAGAAAGCTCGCTGGATGGGAGGCCGATTGGCTCGTGGTCGGCCCCCGCTGGACCAAGCGGCACTGAGCCCGCGGACGCAGCCAGGTCACTTCTCCCGTCTCGCGACACCGCGGGATGCTTATCCCGAACGGCTGCCGCGCGGCGCGCCGACCGGGGCGGCCGCGACCTCGAAGCCCGAGGCCAGGATCTCTGGGACGCCCCGGCGGCCTGCGGGGTATCGCCGCCGGGCGCCGCCTAGAGTGAATGCCCTATGACGGCGACACGGGATTGCCGATGACGACGGGCGCCGGTGACGGGCCAAGCGCGGCCGGCGTCGGCGCGGAAGCCCCGGGCGCCGAGCCTGACCCGTGCGTCGAAGGCAATGAAAACGCGGCAAACGACGAGAAATCCCGGCTGACCGCGCTGGAAGGGCTCGCCGCCCTGTCCCTCGACGCGCTGTCGTCCGTCGCCTACGGTCCCGAGGCGATCGTCGTGGTTCTCGTCGCTGCGGGCGCCGCGGGGCTCAACTACACGCTGCCTGTGACGCTGACGATCGTCGCGCTGCTCGGCATTCTCGTGATCTCCTACCGCCAGGTGATCGCGGCATTCCCGAACGGCGGCGGCGCGTACGCGGTCGCGCGCAGGCACCTCGGGCGGCAGCCGAGCCTGATCGCGGGCGCCGCGCTGATCATCGACTACGTGCTGAACGCCGCGGTCGGGGTGTCCGCCGGCATCGCGGCGCTGACGTCCGCGTTCCCCGCGCTCTACGGCGCCAGGGTCTGGCTCTGCCTCGCGGCGCTCGCCATCATCACCGGGCTCAACCTGCGCGGCGTGGCGGAATCGGCGCGGATATTCATCGGGCCGACCATCGCGTTCATCGCCGCCATCGGCCTGGTCATCATCGCCGGCCTGCTGCGCAGCCACCCGGCGGTGCCTCCGGCCCACACCGCCGAGCACGCCGTCGCGTCGGTCGGCGCGCTGCTGCTGCTCAGGGCGTTCGCTTCCGGCTGCTCCGCGCTGACCGGAGTGGAAGCCATCGCCAACGCGGTTCCCTCCTTCCGCACCCCGCGGGTCCGCAGAGCGCAGCACACCGAGGTCGCGCTCGGCACCCTGCTCGGCCTCATGCTGATCGGCCTGTCCGTCCTGATCCGGAAGTTCCACGTCGGGCCGGTGCCGGGCAAGACGGTCCTCGCGCAGCTCGCCGACGCGGCGGTGGGCCACAATGTCGTCTTCTACCTCGTGCAGCTCACCACGTTGCTGCTGCTCGCTCTGGCCGCCAACACGTCCTTCGGCGGGTTGCCCGTGCTGCTGAGCCTGCTCGCCAGGGACAACTACCTGCCGCACCTGTTCTTCCTGCGCGCCGACCGGCAGGTGCACCGCTACGGGGTGTGGGTGCTCGCGCTGCTCGCCGCGATCCTGCTCGTCGTCGCGAGCGGCAACACGCAGGCACTCGTGCCGGTCTTCGCGATCGGCGTATTCGTCGGCTTCACGCTGTCCCAGGTCGGCATGGTCCGGCACTGGCACGCCGAACACGGCCAGGGCTGGCAGTGGCGCGCGACGGTCAACGGTGTGGGCGCCGCCGCGTCGGCGGCGGCCGTCGTCATCGAGCTGGTCAGCAAGTTCACCGCGGGCGGCTGGCTGGTCGTCGTCACGATCCCCGCTCTGGTACTGCTGTTCCTGCGCATCCATCGCACCTACGATCGCATCGGCGCGCTCCTCGAACTCGGCAAGCGGCCCAAGCCGCCGCACCCGCAGCGCTCCCTGGTCGTCGTGCCCGTCAACGGGATGTCGCGGCTGACCCAGGAGGCGATCTCGGCCGCCCTGTCGCTCGGCGACGACGTAATCGCCGTCACCGTCTGCTACGGGGACCCGGAGGAGGCCGCCGCGCTCGACGAGTTCCGCGCGCAGTGGAACACCTGGCACCCGAATGTCCCGCTCGTCACGCTGCACTCACGGCGCAGGTCCCTGGCCGTGCCGATCGTCGAGTACCTGCGGCAGATCGAGTCGGAAGACCGCTATCACCGTCTCGTCGTGCTGATCCCGGAAGTGCAGCCCGCCCGGCCCTGGCAGTGGATCCTGCACAACCAGCGCGGCCAGGTGCTCAGCCGGGCGATCAGGCGCGGCACCGGCAACGTCGTGGTCTGCAGGCTCCGCTTCCGCCTGAACACCTGGCAGAACGCGGGTGACGAGGCCGTGCGCCAGCCGACCGCGGGCTAGCGACCGAGGCGGCGGCACCGCCGGCGATCTGGCTCCGCGAATCGGGCATCCTTGAGGCATGAAACGTGGCCAGCTGCGCATCTATCTCGGCGCGGCACCCGGCGTGGGCAAAACCTACGCGATGCTCGGCGAGGGGCACCGCAGGCTCGAGCGCGGCACTGACGTGGTCGCCGGCCTCGTCGAGACCTACAACCGGCCGCTGACGGCACAACTTCTCGACGGCCTCGAGATCATTCCCCGGCGCGTGATGACCTACCGCGGCACCACGTTCGAGGAGATGGACATCGACGCGGTGCTCGCGCGGAAACCGCATGTCGCGCTCGTCGACGAACTGGCGCACTCGAACATTCCCGGCTCGCGAAACGCCAAGCGCTGGCAGGACGTCGAGGAGCTGCTCAACGCGGGCATCGACGTCATATCCACCGTGAACATCCAGCACCTGGAGTCGCTCAACGACGTCGTGGAGAAGATCACCGGGATACCGCAGCGTGAGCGGATCCCGGATGCGGTGGTCCGCTCCGCCGAGCAGATCGAGGTCGTCGACATGACGCCGGAGGCGCTCAGGCGGCGGCTGGCGCGCGGCAACGTGTACGCGCCCGAGAAGATCGACGCCGCGCTGTCCAACTACTTCCGCGTCGGCAACCTCACCGCGCTGCGCGAGCTCGCGCTGCTGTGGGTGGCCGACCGGGTGGAAGAGGGCCTGCTGAGGTACCGGGCCGATCACGACATCGACACCACCTGGGAGGCGCGGGAGCGGGTGGTCGTCGCGCTCACCGGCGGTCCCGAGGGCGAGACGCTGATCAGGCGCGCGGCACGCATCGCCGCCCGCGCCGTCGGCGGCGACCTGCTCGCCCTCCACGTCGCCAAGTCGGACGGCCTGACCGGCGCGAACCCGGCGGCGCTGGCCGCGCAGCGGCGCCTCGTCGAGTCCCTCGGCGGCTCCTATCACCAGGTCGTCGGCGACGACATCACCGCCGCGCTGCTCGCGTTCGCCCGCGCGGAGAACGCGACCCAGCTTGTGCTCGGCGCGAGCCGCCGGTCGTGGCTGGCGGCCATGCTCACCGGGCCGGGCATCGGCTCGCGGACGATCCGCGAGTCCGGCGACATCGACGTGCACATCATCACCCACGCGCACATCGGCCGCGGCCGCGGGCTGCCGCGGGCGCGCGGCAGCCTGAGCCTGCGGAGAAGGATCTACGGTTTCGCGACCGCCGCGGTGGCTCTGCCGTTGCTGACCCTGCTCCTGACCAGCGCGCGCGGCAGCCTGAACCTGCTCAGCGACGCGCTGTGCTTCCTTGTCGCGGTAGTGATCGTCGCGCTCATCGGCGGCCTGTTCCCCGCCCTGCTCGCGGCCATCGCGGCGTCGCTCCTGATCAACTACTTCTTCGTCCCGCCGCTGTACACGTTCACCATCGCGGAGACGAACAACGCTCTCGCGCTCGGCGTGTTCGTGGTGGTCGCCGCGGCCGTCAGTTCCGTGGTGGACCTCGCCGCGCGGCGCACCAGGCAGGCGGCGCGGGCCAGCGCGGAGTCCCAGACGCTCGCGACCCTGGCGGGCACGGTGGTGCGCGGCGAGACGGGCGTGGACGCGATGCTCGAACAGGTCCGCGAGTCGTTCGCGATGAGCTCGGCCAGCCTGCTCGAGCGGACCGGCGGCGGCGCCGCGGGAACCGCACCGCGCGGCCCGGCCTGCACGTGGACCGTTGCCGCCTCGGCGGGCGCCGCCCCGGCGACGCGGCCCGAGGACGCGGACGTGGACCTGCCGGTCGGCGACGAGTTCTGCCTCGCGCTTCGCGGCCACTCGCTGCCTGCCGAGGACCGGCGGGTACTCAGCGC
>DATFVJ010000336.1:0-7717 GCA_035260365.1 Streptosporangiaceae bacterium | reverse complement strand
CCGCAGCCGCCGCTGGCTGCTCGCGCGCCGTACCCGGCCAGCACGCACCGACCCGTAAGGGCTGCGGACGCAGGCCCAATGACCGGACCGCCGCCGCCAAGATCAGCGGATCCCAGGCGGTTCAGGCGGGGGCGCGCATCGACTCGGTGTGCACGAAGTCGGCGAGCCGCGCGAGCGCGTCTGGATGCGTGCCTGGCAGCACCCCGTGGCCGAGATTGAAGATGTGGCCCTCGGCGGCGCGGCCCCGGCCGAGCACGTCGCGGGCCCGGTCCTTGATGGTCTCCCACGGCGCGAACAGCAGCGCGGGGTCGAGATTGCCCTGCAGCGCCTTGCCAGGTTCCACCCGCCGGACCGCCTCGTCGAGCGGCACCCGCCAGTCCACCCCGACCACGTCCGCGCCCGCCTCACCCATCAGGCCGAGCAACTCGCCGGTGCCGACGCCGAAATGGATGCGGGGCACCCCCGAGCTTTCCAGCGCCGCGAAGATCCGCCTGCTGTGGGGCAGCACGCTGCGCCGGTAGTCGTCGGGGCTGACCGCTCCGACCCAGGAGTCGAAGAGCTGCACCGCGGACACTCCGGCGGCGATCTGGATCTGCAGGAACGAGATCGTGATGTCGGCGAGCCGGTCGAGCAGCGCGTGCCACAGCCGGAGATCGCCGTACATCAGCGCCTTGGTGCGCTCGTGGTTCTTCGACGGGCCGCCTTCGACGAGATACGACGCCAGGGTGAACGGGCCGCCGGCGAATCCGATCAGCGGGCGGTCGCCGAGTTCGGCGACAAGCGCCCGCACGGCCTCGGTCACGAACGGGACGTCGCCGGGCACCAGCGGCCGCATCCGCGCGAGGTCGCTCGCATCTCTTATCGGGTGTTCGACGACGGGGCCGACCCCCGGGCGGATATCCAGGCTTACGCCGACCGCCTTCAGCGGCACGACGATGTCGCTGAAGAAGATGGCGGCGTCAACGTCGTACCTGCGCAGCGGCTGCAGAGTGATCTCGACGACGAGGTCGGGCCGTGCGCATGCCTCGAGCATCCCGGTGCCGGCCCGCACCCTGCGGTACTCGGGCAGCGAGCGGCCGGCCTGCCGCATGAACCAGACGGGGGTGTACGGCACCGGCTGTCTGCGGCAAGCTCGCAGGAACGGGGAGTCTTCCTTTGCCGGGGTCACATCAGCGATGGTCTCATAGGCCACCCGTCATTTTCGTGACACGCCGTGCGACGTCCACCGCTTCGACGTCAGCGTATGCCACCTTTTGAACAGCCTTGCGCCGCGCCTGGCCCCAGGCGGGACCGGCGGCACGTCCCCCGGTGAGGAGGTCGCACGCGATGAGCCTCATGACTCAACATTGCCCAGAATGCCGCGAAGACCGGCTGTTCGAGCGGCCCCACGGCGCTGCCGAATGCCCGGACCGAGCCTGCGGCCCCGACGGTCTTTGCCCCGAACTCGCCTGCGTCGAATGCGGCACGGCGCTGCTTTTCGGCTTCGCCATTCCGGTCACGGTGGGCACACGACTGGTCACTGTTCCCGGGCGGCACAGCCCCGGACGCGCCGCATGACAGCCCACCGGCGGCAGTGTCATACGCTCCCCTCATGAGCCCGGCAGGCCGGGCGGCGCCACGGCAGGCCGCACAGGCGGCAGAGATCTTCCGCAGCGCCGCGGCAGAACTCGACGCCGAGCGGATGCGTCAGGCGGCGCTCCGCCCGGAGCTTGAGTTCGAGGACGCGCCCGCGCCGAAGAAGCTGGCGCCCTATGCCGCGGTACTCGCGGCGGCCGTGCACACCGGCGGCGCCGAGGTCGCCACCGGTCGGCTGATCTTGCTCTACGACCCGGCGGGCCAGCCGGGCTGGGCCGGGCCGTTCCGAATCGTGGCGCAGATCCAGGCGGAGGTCGACCCGGAAATCGCCGTGGACCCGCTGCTCGGCCAGGTCGGGTGGAGCTGGCTCACCGACGCGTTCGCCGCGCGCGCCGCGCGCTACACCGCGCCGAGCGGCACGGTGACCCGGGTCGTGACCGAGGGATTTGGGGCCAAGGAGGACGATCCGGCCGCGACCGAATTCGAGCTGCGCGCGTCCTGGTCCCCCGCGGAACAGGACGGCGAGGCCACCCGGCCCGGCCTCGCGGGCCACGTGGCCGCGTGGTGTGACACTCTTTGTGCCGCGGCCGGCCTGGCACCGATCGAGCCCGGCGTGAGTGCGCTGCCGCCACCGGCCGCCAGGCAGCGGGCCGCGAGCGGCGGCGGCAGCCGCAGCGGGCACGGTGGGCGAGATTACCGGGGTCCTGCGGTCAGGTGACATCCGGCGACGGCGTGACGGATCAGGAGGGACGCGCGCCCCTGCTCGAGCCGCGCGAGCCGATCCCGCCGGTGATAGCGGACGCCGCCGGGCTCGCCAGCGCCATCAGCGACCTCAAGGCCGGGACCGGGCCCGTCGCGGTGGATGCGGAGCGCGCATCGGGTTACCGGTACGGCCAGCGCGCCTACCTGGTCCAGTTCAGGCGCGAAGGTACCGGCACGGTGCTTGTCGACCCGGTCGGCTGCCCCGACCTTTCCGGCCTCGACGCGGCCCTGGCCGACACGGAAACCGTGCTGCACGCGGCGTCGCAGGACCTTCCGTGCCTGGCCGAGGTCGGCTACCGCCCCAAGCAGATCTTCGACACCGAGCTGGCCGGCCGGCTGCTCGGCTACCCCCGGGTCGGGCTCGCCACGCTGGTCGAGGAGATCCTCGGGGTCAGGATGGAGAAGGGCCACTCGGCCGCCGACTGGTCCACCCGCCCGCTGCCTGACGCGTGGCTCAGGTACGCCGCGCTCGACGTCGAGGTGCTCGTAGATCTTCGGGACGTGCTCGCGCGGCAGCTCGACGAAGCGGGCAAGCGGGAATGGGCCGCCCAGGAGTTCGCGGCGGCGGTTGCCGCGGGACCGCCCAGGGTCCGCCAGGATCCGTGGCGCCGCACCTCGGGTATCCACCGCATCAGGTCCCGCCGCAGCCTGGCCGCCGTGCGCGAACTCTGGCAGGAGCGCGACGACATCGCCCGGCGGCTTGACCTGTCACCAGGACGCGTCCTGCCGGATGCCGCGATCATCGAAGCCGCACGGACCTGGCCCGCCACCCCGGCCGCCCTGAACGCGATCCCCGGATTCTCCGGCCGCAACGCCAGGCACCGCACCGCCACCTGGCTGCGCGCGCTCGACCGCGCCCGCCACGCCGACGAGGAGACGCTGCCGGAGACGTCGGCGCCCGGCGACGGCCCGCCGCCCGCGAGCAGGTGGGCCGAGCGTGATCCGGCGGCGGCACGGCGGCTCGACGCGGCGCGCACCGTGGTGGCTGCCATCGCCGACGAGCACAACCTGCCGAGCGAGAACCTGCTGCAGCCGGATGCGGTCCGGCGCCTGTCATGGAGCCCGCCTGCCGAGCCCACCGCGGAATCGATCCGCGGCGAGCTGGCGTCCTACGGTGCCCGGCCATGGCAGACCGAGCTCACCGCCACGCCGCTCGCCCGGGCGCTGCGCCGCCTGCGCGACAAGGGTGAGGCCTGACCGACGGCCGGTGTGCCAGGTTTCGGCGTGAAATGCCCCCCGCTCGTGACCCAGCGTGACGTGAATGCCTACCCCGGTCGACGAACCGTTACGGCCGTGCACGATCATATGGTTGTCGGCCGGTGCCGTCGGTTAGGGGGCCAGGGCGGCGCCGGCCGGCCCGACAGCGCCAGATCAGGGATGCCCGGCGTCCCGACAACGTCAGATCAGGGCTGGCGGGCGGCCTGGTCGTACAGCAGCAACCCCGGCCGCGGCCCGCAGGCCAGCACATGGCCCCATTCGATCACCCGAACGGCTGCCGCGGCCCGTACCTATCCTTGAGGCTGGCACCGCCCACGCGGTGACCGGCACCGGAGGGACGGACCGTCATGCGGGTCGCGCGGCTGCACGCGATGGGTGATCTCCGGGTGGCCGACGAGCCCGTACCCACCGCGGCGCCAGGGACGAGCCTGGTCAGGGTAACGGCGGTCGGAATCTGCGGCAGCGATCTGCACTGGTGGGCCGAGGCGGGCATCGGCGACGCGAAGCTTGACCGGCCTCTCGTGCTCGGGCACGAGGCCGCGGGCACCGTCCAGGACGGGCCGCGCCGCGGCGAGCGCGTCGCGATCGACCCGGCGATCCCCGACGAGACGTGCCCGCAGTGCCGCGCCGGTTACCGCAACCTCTGCCCGCAGGTTAGGTTCGCCGGCCACGGCAGCCAGGACGGCGCGCTGCGTGACTTCCTGACCTGGCCGTCGGCGCAGCTCGTGCCGCTTCCTGACGGGCTCACCGATACAGAAGGCGCGGTGCTCGAGCCGCTCGGCGTCGCCATCCACGCACTGGACCTTGGTCATGTGCGGATCGGCGCCGCCGCCGCCGTGATCGGCTGCGGCCCGATCGGGCTGCTGCTCGTGCAGCTGCTGCGGGCCGCGGGCGCGGGCCGGGTGGTGGCGGTCGATCCGCTCGCGCACCGGCGGGAAGCGGCCAGCAGGGCGGGCGCGAGCGTGACCGCGGATCCCGCGAGCGCCGGCGGGCCTTCCGGCCTGCGCGACCTGGTGGGCACCGGCGTCGACACGGCGTTCGAGATGGCGGGCACCGACGCCGCGGTCCAGCTGGCCGTGCACGCCTGCCGGCCCGGTGGCCGGGTGGTGCTCGGCGGCATCCCGGGCGACGACTGGATCAGGTTCCCGGCCTCGGTATCGCGCCGTAAGGGCCTGACGATCGCCATGGTGCGGCGGATGAACGACGTCTATCCGCGCGCGATCGCGCTGGCCGCGAGCGGTCAGGTGGATCTGGCCGGGCTTGTGACGGACCGGTTCCCGCTCGCCAGGGCGGCGGACGCGTTCGCGGCGGCCGCGCGGCGCGGCGGCCTGAAGGTCATCGTCGAACCAGAAACCTCTGTGCTGCTCGGGGACGGCCCCCGAACCCCGCGCCGCCGGTGATCGCGGTATTTTTGGCGAAATGCTTCGCCTAACTGACCGGGATCATGAGACGACGACGTCGTGCTGCTCGGTGGCGACCAGGGAGGCCGGCCCGTCGCCCGCGGTGCGCGCGATGTGCAGCACGGCGAAGCTGCCCTTTGCCAGGGCCAGGTGCGCGGGCGGGGTCGCGCCGAAGTGCCGGACCGCCTGCGCGTAGAGCGACGGCAGCGTCTCGCGGTGCCCGCACAGGATCGTCGGCAGGTCGTCGGCGAGCAACTCGGCCAGCCGGGCGCTGCCCGCAGTCCCCCAGGCAGTGCTCACGTCTCCCCGGGCAGCGCCCTCGTCCCCCCCGGTGGCAGCGGCCGCGTCCCTCCGGGTGGTGCCAGTATCCTCCCGGGCGGTGCCGTCCACCCCAAAGGCGGGCTCGGCCGCGGCAGTGACTCCGGCGTGCACGGAGTACGGCAGCACCGTCTCCACGCAGCGCGCGGCGGGCGAGGAGAACACGCGGGCCACCCCGAAGCAGGCCAGCAGTTCGGCGAGCGCCCACGCCGCCGCGCGGCCCGCCTCGTCGAGGGGGCGCAGCAGGCCGGTATCCGGCCAGCCCTCCTTTTCCACGGCCGAGGCGTGCCGCAGGAAGATGTGGGGGAAGGTCGGCGCGGTCGCGCCGGCGAATTCGCGAAGCAGGCCGACGTCACGCTCGTAGCTCAGCCGCCGCGCGGCCGCGTCGACCGGCAGCCACGCCACTTCGTCCACCTCGTCGTTCGGCACGAATTCAGGCTGGCCTGGTTCAGGCTGGCCCCCCGGACCCCCCGGGCCGGGCCAGCCGGCCTGGGCGCGGCCGCCCGCACCGCCGGGTGGGATCAGTCCCTCCGCCCACGGCGTGGACGGTGTGGCGGCCCAGTAGTCCACCCGCTTGGGCCGGCCGCTCACCAGGTAGGACGTGCGCCGGAGCGGCCGTCCGAGCACCGAGCGGATGCCCGTCTCCTCCCTGACCTCGCGTACCGCGGTGAGCAGCGGATGCTCACCAGGCAGCGCCTTGCCCTTGGGGAACGACCAGTCGTCGTAGCGCGGGCGGTGCACGAGCGCGACCTCGACAGCCGAGCCCGCAGGCCGCCACAGCACGGCTCCGGCGGCGCGGATCTCTGCCGTCGCCGCGGGGTCACCCATCGGCGGCTCGCCACCGGCGTGCCTGGATCAGGTGTGACTGGATGTCGAGCAGCGGCTTGCCGGATTCGTCCATGTGCCGCCGGGTCCAGCGGCCGTCGTCGCCGAGCCACCAGGACGCGGTGGACTCGTCCATCGCGAGGTCGAGCAGGGAGGCCAGGTCTTCGCGCATGGCCGGCTCGGTGACCCGGACGAGCACCTCCACCCGCCGGTCCAGGTTGCGGTGCATCAGGTCCGCGCTGCCCAGCCACACGTCCGGCGGCTCCGCCTCACCGATGGGCCCGAACGCGAGCACCCGCGAGTGCTCGAGGAACCGGCCGAGTACGCTGCGCACCCGGATGTTCTCCGAGAGGCCGGGGACGCCCGGGCGCAGCGCACAGATGCCGCGCACCCACAGGTCGACGGGCACACCGGCCCGTGAGGCGCCGTACAGCGCGTCGATGATCGCCTCGTCGACGATGGAGTTGCATTTGATCCGTATCCGCGCCGGGTTGCCGTCGGTGAACCGGTCCCGCTGGCGGTTGATGCGGTCGATTATCCCAGCGCGCAGCGCCGTCGGTGCGACCAGGAGCCTGCGGTAGGAGTTGCGGCGGCTGTAGCCGGTGAGGTGGTTGAACAGGTCGGTGACGTCCTCGCCGACCATCGTGTCGGCGGTGAGCAGGCCGAAGTCCTCATACAGCCGGGCGGTCTTCGGATGGTAGTTGCCGGTGCCGATGTGGCAGTAGCGGCGCAGTGTGCCGTCCGGCTCCTCACGCACGATGAGCGCCGTCTTGCAGTGCGTCTTCAGCCCGACGATGCCGTAGACGACGTGGCAGCCCGCTTCCTCGAGCTTTCTGGCCCAGGCGATGTTGGCCCGTTCGTCGAAGCGCGCCTTGATCTCGACGACCACCACGACCTGCTTGCCCGCCTCGGCCGCGTCGATGAGCGCGTCGACGATCGGGGAGTCACCGCTGGTCCGGTACAGGGTCTGCTTGATCGCGAGCACCCGCGGGTCGGCGGCCGCGTCCTCGATCAGGCGTTCCACCGTCGTGGTGAACGAGTCGTAGGGCATATGCACGAGTACGTCCCTGTCGCGCAGCGTGGCGAACACGTTGGAGTCGCGGCTCAGCGCGGACTCCGCGGGGACGAACCTGGGGTACTTCAGTTCGGGAAGATCGAGATCCGCGATCGCGTGCAGGCCGGCCAGGTCGAGGGGGCCGGGCAGGCGGTACACCGCGCGGTCGTTGACGCCGAGATCGGTCACCAGGCGGTCGAGCACGCCCGCGGATATCGAATCTTCGACCTCGAGCCGCACGGCCGGCCCGAACTTGCGGCGGACCAGTTCGCGCTCGAGCGCCTGCATGAGGTCCTCGGTGACATCCTCGTCGACCTCGAGGTCCTGGTTGCGCGTGACACGGAAGGCGTGGTGCTCGGTTATCTCCATGCCCTCGAAGAGCTGGGTCAGGTGCTCCGCGATCACGTCCTCGAGCGGGACGAACCGGTGCGGCGAGACCTCGAGGAAGCGGGGCAGCAGCGGCGGGACCTTGACCCGGGCGAACATCTTGCCGCCGGTCTCCGGATCGGCGACCTCGACGGCCAGGTTGAGCGACAGGCCGGAGATGTAGGGGAACGGGTGCGCG
>DATFVJ010000335.1:0-8955 GCA_035260365.1 Streptosporangiaceae bacterium | reverse complement strand
AGATCGGACGGCGCGACGTCTACGCGGCCACTGTCGGCGGCGTGCGGCTGTCGGAGCCGTCGGTCGATCTGGCGGTCGCGGTCGCCATCGCGGGTGCGGTGCACAACGTGCAGGTGCCCGCGGGCGTCGTGGTCATCGGCGAGGTCGGGCTGGCGGGCGAGGTGCGCCGGGTGGCGGGCGTGCAGCGGCGGCTGGCCGAGGCCGAGCGGCTCGGGTTCCGCGTCGCGGTCGTGCCGGCCGGGACCGGGCAACTGCCCGGACCGGGCCCGCAGGCGGGGCCTGACAACCTCAAGAGCCTCATGTCCGTCAAAGAGGTCAGAGACGTCAGGGAAGCCATCACGGTCGCGCTGGCTGGGTAAGTGCCGCGTGGCCATGGGTGCGCGGATATCCGGCCGGGCCCGGTGTACCGGCCGGATGTCGGCCGCTGCGCCGCTAGACTTACCCGCACTAGCGACCTCCGGGGGTCTCGTGCCAGCAATCGACAAGGGCACCGACAAAGGCGGCACCGACAACAGCAGGGACGACCGGCGCAGAGCGGCCCTGGCCGCGGTGGCGCCGGGAACGGCGCTACGGGACGGGCTGGAACGCATCCTGCGCGGCAACACCGGTGCCTTGATCGTCCTTGGTGACGACCCGACGGTCGAGGCCCTGTGCACCGGGGGTTTCGAGTTCGAGGTCGAGTTCTCCGCCACCCGGCTCCGTGAGCTCGCCAAGATGGACGGCGCGATCGTGCTCGGCGACAGCAACCGCAGCATCGTGCGGGCGGCGGTGCACCTCGTGCCGGATCCCACGATCCCGACGGACGAGTCGGGCACGCGGCACCGTACCGCGGAGCGGGTTGCCAGGCAGACCGGCCATCCGGTGATCTCGGTGAGCAAATCCATGCGGATCATCGCGCTCTACGTCGACGGTGCGCGATACGTGCTCGAGGGCTCGGCCGCGATTCTTTCCCGCGCCAACCAGGCGCTCGCCACCCTGGAGCGGTACAAGCTCAGGCTCGACGAGGTGTCCGGGACGCTTTCCGCGCTCGAGATCGAGGACCTCGCGACGGTCCGGGACGTCAGCGCGGTCGCGCAGCGGCTCGAAATGGTCGGCAAGATCGCCGACGAGATCGAGGGATACGTCGTAGAGCTTGGTACCGACGGCCGCCTGCTCGCGCTCCAGCTTGACGAGCTCGTCTCGGGCGTGAGCGCGGAGCGCGAGCTCATTGTGCGGGATTACCTGCCCGGCACGGGAAGCCCCAGCCGGTCGAGGACGGCGAGTGTGCTCGCCGAGCTCGACCAGCTCGCGGCGGCCGAACTCGTCGACCTGACGACCGTGGCGGAGGTGCTGGGCTTTCGGGGCTCGGACGACATGCTCGACGGCCCGGTGAGCCCGCGGGGCTACCGGCTCCTGGCCAAGGTGCCCCGCCTGCCAAGCCTGGTGATGGACCAGCTCGTCGAGCACTTCGGGGGGCTGCAGAAGCTGCTCGCCGCGAGCGTCGCCGACCTGCAGTCGGTCGGCAGCGTCGGCGAGGCACGGGCGCGCAGTGTCCGCGAAGGACTGTCCAGGCTGGCTGAGTCGTCGATCCTCGAACGGTACGTTTGACCGGCGATCCCGCCCGTGGATGGATCCCCGGGGTCCGCTCCGCTGATGCGCACGCGCGACGGGTCCGTTCGTCCCGAGCCGCGCCGGGCATTTCGTCCCGAAGCTGCGGCTCTGCGCGTTGCCCGGGCGGCGGCTGTGCCGTTGTCCTGAACGGCGGCTCTGGGCGCCGGGCGCTAGCGCAGCACGAACACCCCCACCCGGCTGTGCGCCGTGCCGATGCTCACCACGGCCGTATACGTTCCCGGCGCTGCTCTCGGCTCGGCGAGGCCGCAGCCCGAGGCCGGGCTGGAGCGGTGGCGGCTCCAGGAGGCATAGGTCACGAACGGCACGCCGCGCCGCAGACGCACGACATCCGGGGGGGCGCCGTGCGCGCAGTCGCCCGACCCCCAGACTCGTACCTGGCCTGACCTGACCACCAAGTGCAGCGACCGGGCGCCGACATCAAGGGTGCAGGTGCTCTGGCCGAGGTTGACGAGGTAGATCGAGAACTGCGGCGTGACCCACCGCTGATAGATCTGCTGGCTTACGAACAGGCTGGGCACCACGTCGCCAGGCGCGCACCGCCCGCCCGGCCGAGACGCGGATACCGGCCGGTGTGACGCGGATCCTCCCCGGTGCGCCGCCGCGCCCCCCTGCGGGCGCCCTGACGCGCTGGCACGCGCCGACGCACCAGGACGAGCCGCCGTGGCCCCGTACGGCCCGCGGGCCGGCCTCGCCGTCGCGGACGGTGACGTGCCCGGCGTCGCGGCCGACGCGCTGGCTGACGCCCCCGCCTGCTGCGCGGCGGCGGAAGCCGGGCTGACCGGCGTCCGCCGCGGCGGCTTCGGACCGCTGAGCGCACCGGAACCTGCCCACGCCAGCAGCGCGAGCACGCCGAGCCCGGCCAGGAGCGCGAAGACTCGCCGCCGCCAGTACTTCTCCGGCTGACCTGCCCATGGATTATCACGAGGCACGTTCGGATCCATACGGAGAGTATGCAGAGTGGGCCGCAGATTCGCCCGCAGACCCGCCGACACCCGCCCACGCCGCGGCACCGCCCTGCACCGCCCGCAGGCCACCAACTCCGCCGGCCGCCCGACCGCGCTTGTCTCGTGGGCAGGCAACGACTTCCCACCCGAAACGGTGGTCATACGGGGACGAACCGGGCGGGAAAATGACGTTTTCGGGTGGGAAGTCGCGGCCCCAGGACGCAGGCGGACCAGGCACAGGCAGCGCGGGCGGACCAGGCACAGGCAGCGCGGGCAGGCCAGGACCCGGGCGGACCGGGCACCGCGGACCAGGCACAGACGGCGCGGGCGGACCAGGACCCGGGCGGCCGAGGACGCAGGCGAGCCAGGACGCGGGCGTGCGAGGATCGGTCCTGTCATGGCTAACGGCTACCTCGACCCCGTCCTGAACTGGTACCGGCGGCACGCACGCGATCTGCCCTGGCGCCAGCCGGCCGCGTCGCCGTGGGCCGTGCTCGTCAGCGAGATCATGCTGCAGCAGACGCCGGTTTCCCGCGTCGTCCCCGCGTACCTTGAATGGCTCAGACGCTGGCCGACACCAAGTGCGCTCGCCGCCGAGCCCGCGGGCGAGGCGGTGCGGCAGTGGGGGCTGCTCGGCTATCCGCGCCGGGCGCTCAATCTGCACGCGACGGCGCGGATCCTGACCCAGCGGCACGGCGGCGAGGTGCCGGCCTCGCGAGAAGACCTGCTCGCGCTCCCTGGCATCGGGCCCTACACCGCCGCGGCGGTGGCGAGCTTCGCGTTCGGCCAGCGGCACGCGGTGCTCGACACGAACGTGCGGCGCGTGCTCGCTCGGCTGATCAGCGGTGTGGCTTTTCCGCCGCGCACGCTTTCTGTCGCGGAGACGCGGCTCGCGGAGTCGCTGCTGCCGTCGGCGCCCGCGGTGGCCGCTCGATGGGCCGTCGCGGTGATGGAACTGGGGGCGCTCGTCTGCACCACAACGAGCCCGGCATGCGGCCTGTGCCCGGTCGCGCAGTCGTGCTCGTGGCGTCTCGCCGGGTTCCCTCCTGCCTCGCAGCGCAGGGCCGGGCAGCACTATCAGGGGACGGACCGGCACTGCCGCGGCCGCATTCTGGCCGTGCTTCGCGGCGCTCGCGGAGCGGTGGCCAAGGCCGAACTCGACAAGGTGTGGCCCGACGCGGCGCAGCGCGAACGCGCGCTCGACAGCCTCGTCGCCGACGGCCTCGCCGAGCCGCTGGCCGACGACATGTACGCTCTCCCACGGTGATCGCGCAACACGGGCGTGGCGCAAGCGCACCAAGATTATGGCCCGGGCCTTGGAGCAAGGCCCGGGCCATGTGATCGTGCGTGGCCCTCCGGTAAGGGTGGCGCCGTCCGGAGTCAGCCCTTCCGGTCGACGGGAGCGTCCTGGATTTCCGCCGGTGGCGCGTCGGGCACAGAATCGGGCTTCGGCACGCCCTTGAAGGTGAACTTGGCGTTCTCACCCTCGCCCTCGACATCGATGAGGACGATCTGGCCGGCCTTGAGGTCGCCGTAGAGGATCTTCTCCGACAGGTTGTCCTCGATCTCCCGCTGGATCGTGCGGCGCAACGGCCTGGCACCGAGCACCGGATCGTAACCGCGCTGGGACAGCAGGGTCTTGGCGGCGGGGCGCAGCTCCAGGCCCATGTCGCGGTCCCTGAGCCGCTCGTCCACCTTGGTGATCATCAGGTCCACGATCTGGATGATCTCTTCGCGGGTGAGCTGGTGGAACACGATGACGTCGTCCACGCGGTTGAGGAACTCCGGCCGGAAGTGGTGCTTGAGCTCCTCCTGCACCTTGGACTTCATCCGGTCGTAGGTCCCCCCGGCCTCGCCCTGCCGCGCGAAGCCGACGGACACGCCCTTGGAGATGTCGCGCGTGCCCAGGTTCGTGGTCATGACGATCACGGTGTTCTTGAAGTCCACCACGCGGCCCTGGGCGTCGGTCAGCCGGCCGTCCTCCAGGATCTGCAGCAGCGAGTTGAAGATGTCCGGGTGCGCCTTCTCGATCTCGTCGAACAGGACGACAGAGAACGGGCGCCTGCGCACCTTCTCGGTGAGCTGGCCGCCCTCTTCGTAGCCGACGTAACCAGGCGGCGAGCCGAACAGCCTGGACACGGTGTGCTTCTCCATGTACTCGCTCATGTCGAGCTGGATCAGCGAGTCCTCGTCCCCGAACAGGAACTCGGCCAGCGTCTTCGACAGCTCGGTCTTGCCGACGCCGGACGGCCCGGCGAAGATGAACGAGCCGCCTGGCCGCTTGGGGTCCTTGAGCCCGGCGCGGGTACGGCGGATCGCCTGCGACATGGCCCTGATCGCGTCATGCTGGCCGATGACCCGCTTGTGCAGCTCATCCTCCATGCGCAGCAGCCGCTGGGACTCTTCCTCGGTGAGCTTGAACACCGGGATCCCGGTCGCGGTCGCGAGCACCTCGGCGATGAGTTCCTCGTTGACCTCGGCGACCACGTCCATGTCGCCGGCCTTCCACTCCTTCTCCCGCGCGGCCTTCTGGGTCAGGAGCTGCTTTTCCTTGTCCCGCAGCGCCGCGGCCTTCTCGAAGTCCTGCGAGTCGATCGCCGACTCCTTCTCGCGCCGCACGCCCGCGATCTTCTCGTCGTACTCGCGCAGGTCGGGCGGCGCGGTCATGCGCCTGATGCGCATCCGCGACCCCGCCTCGTCGATCAGGTCGATCGCCTTGTCGGGCAGGAACCTGTCGCTGATGTAGCGGTCAGCGAGCTGAGCCGCGGCCACGAGCGCGCCGTCGGTGATCGAGACCCGGTGGTGGGCCTCGTAGCGGTCACGCAGGCCCTTGAGGATCTCGATGGTGTGCGAGATCGTCGGCTCAGCCACCTGGATCGGCTGGAACCGCCGCTCGAGTGCCGCGTCCTTCTCCAGGTGCTTGCGGTACTCGTCCAGCGTGGTCGCGCCGATGGTCTGCAGCTCGCCGCGGGCCAGCATCGGCTTCAGGATCGACGCGGCGTCGATCGCGCCTTCCGCCGCGCCCGCACCCACCAGCGTGTGCAGCTCGTCGATGAACAGGATGATGTCGCCGCGCGTGCGGATCTCCTTGAGGACCTTCTTCAGCCGCTCCTCGAAATCACCGCGGTACCGGCTGCCCGCCACCAGCGCGCCGAGGTCAAGGGTGTAGAGCTGCTTGTCCTTGAGGGTCTCAGGAACCTCACCCTTGACGATCTTCTGGGCCAGCCCCTCGACCACCGCCGTCTTACCGACGCCGGGCTCACCCACGAGCACCGGGTTGTTCTTGGTCCGCCGGGACAGCACCTGCATGACCCGCTCGATTTCCTTCTCCCGGCCGATCACCGGATCGAGCTTGCCCTCCCGTGCGGCAGCCGTCAGGTTCCGGCCAAACTGATCAAGAACGAGCGATGTGGACGGGGCCGACTCGGACGACGCACCGGCCGCGGCCGGCTCCTTGCCCTGGTAGCCGTGCAGCAACTGGATCACCTGCTGGCGTACCCGGTTGAGGTCGGCGCCGAGCTTCACGAGCACCTGCGCGGCCACGCCTTCGCCCTCACGGATCAGCCCGAGCAGGATGTGCTCCGTGCCGATGTAGTTGTGGCCAAGCTGCAGCGCTTCACGCAGGGAGAGCTCGAGCACCTTCTTGGCCCGCGGCGTGAACGGTATGTGCCCGGACGGGGCATGCTGGCCCTGGCCGATTATCTCCTCGACCTGCTGGCGCACCGCCTCCAGGCTGATCCCCAGAGACTCAAGGGCCTTCGCGGCTACCCCTTCACCCTCATGGATGAGGCCGAGCAGGATGTGCTCGGTGCCGATGTAGTTATGGTTGAGCATCCTGGCCTCTTCCTGAGCCAGGACGACAACCCGCCGCGCGCGGTCGGTGAACCTCTCAAACATGTCGCTCCTCACAGAGCGGTCGGGCAGGCCAGTAACATCCGACCCTGTCCCTTCCGCATATTAGCCCGCGAGCCGGACACCGCATCTGATGTGTTTTGCCTCACATTGAAGACGTTCCCCGGCCATAGGACGTTCACCCCATCAAACCCCCTGCTGGACCCGGCGTGTTCCCGCTACGCCGCAAGCGAACGGCCCGCCACTCTCGGTGAGGGCGGGCCGTTCGATTCTCCAGCCGGGGACACGGGCGGCCGGCCGAGTCCGCGTGGCTGACAGCCACGCGGACGCACGGCGCTGACACCGCGCGCAGCCGCCGCGCTCACGGCGCGGCGCGGCGATACTGCCGAGGGCATTTGCGCCGGTCACGCGGCACAAACCGCACACGCGCGCCGGTCGCGGCACGCCCACCGCATCCCGGTGCGGCTGGCGCGGCCACCGACGCTGGCGCCGCTCCGTCGCGGTGGTCAGGCCCCGTCCGCCAGCGCCGGCCGAACACATGCGCCGAGCAACGCCGGGACGCGGCGCCGCCAGTGTTTACCCGGACGAAACAAAGCCGGGCCACGCATGCGCGAACCGACATGATCAAACGGGCCGTACCAATGCGGGTCGCTGTTAGTCGCGCCCCATGCGCGGTATGTGTGAGAGTCCCGGTTCGCGGTAGCCGTGCACGGGTTCCGGGTGCACGGCAGACTTCCACGCGGTGATGCATGCGCACGGTTCGGTTGGGGTGTGTCCCGTAGATCTCGGTGGATACGGGCGCCGTCCTAAGCCAGCAGGGCCAGGCGGCGATCCGGCCCGGCGGTGCTTGTCTTCGAGGAGCCGATACTGGTTTGTATCGGCGACGACGAGAACGCCGCCGGTCGTCGTCTGGGCGCCGATCCCCGCCGCCAGAGATCTACGGGACATGCCCTTAGTGCGCCGACTCATACTCCTGGACGATCGCCGCCGGAATCCGGCCGCGCTCATTGACCTTGTAACCGCGCTGCTTCGCCCATGACCTGATTTCTGCGCTGCGCTCGCGACCCGGGCCGCCGCGGGTCCGGCGCCGGCGGCCGACCCCACTCGCCTTGCGAGCGTGGTCGACGAACGGACTCACCTTGTCGCGTAGTTCCTTGTCGTGCTTAGCGCATACGTCGATCTCGTACGCGGTGCCGTCAAACGAGAACGAAACCGTCTCTTCCCCCTCGACCTCACCATCATGCGGAAGGTCGCAGACGACCGTCACCTTCACCTTCTGTGCCATCGGGGACAGCCCTTCTACTGGAGTAATCCTATTTCGGGTGCAAACATATACCCAGATCTTGCCCAAGACAATTCGTAGCCGCAGGCGTAATCTTACAAGTACTTGCCGCCAACATGATTGCTGTCAGTTTGGAAGGTGCAGGTAACGCTCCGTAATCACGATCTGGGCGAAGCGGGCAGGCGGTCTTCTTGATGCCAGGCTCATGCACCATCTTCCGCATGGTCCGGCAGATCTTGCGCGCCGAAGCCGGCCCGATCGTTGCCGGCCGAATTATCGTCTGAAGCCGGTTCGCCATCGGCGTTCTGCGGTCCACCGCGCATCTGTGTGAAACCAGGTGACCCCGGCTCACCATGTGGGCTGGCCGGCGCACCTGACTCCTGTGACGGCTTCGCCCTGTGGCGCCGCCGGGGCGCCATCTCCCTGCGCAACAGGGCGACGACTCCGGCGATGAAGGTGACCGCGATTACCAGCGGTGGGGTAAGTGCGGCAAGGTCGCTGCGCATCTCCGTATTCCTCCTCTCCCACGCTCCCGACGCTACCGCCGCGCTCCCCGGCCCGTGCGGACAGGGCAGGCACCGGGCGCCCCGGCGGGTCCTCGTGCCGATTGACGGCGAAGCGCCCGGACTGACAGTGGCGCGTGGCAGGATCGGGCCTGGCCGGGTAACCGCGGCCGCGGGGCGTGCGGACACCGGACGCGAGGAGGCTGAACCACGGCATGTTCCACGCGGACCTGCACATCCATTCCAAGTTCTCACGTGCGTGCAGTAAGCAGTGCGATCTCGAGCATCTCGCGTGGTGGGCCTTGCGCAAAGGTGTCACGGTGATCGGTACCGGCGACTTCACCCACCCCGCCTGGTCGGCGGAACTGAAGAACAATCTCGTCCCGGCCGAGCCCGGGCTGTTCCGCCTGCAGCCCGCCATCGAGAAACGCACGCGGCGCACCAGCCCGCCGAGCACCCAGTCCATTCGGTTCATGCTCTCCGTCGAGATCTCCACGATCTACCGCCGCGCCGAACGCACCCGCAAAGTTCACCATCTCCTGTACGCGCCGACGTTTGCCGCCGCGGACCGCATCACCGCCGCGCTGGCGAGGATCGGAAATCTCGCTGCCGATGGGCGTCCGATCCTGGGGCTTGACTCACGTGACCTGCTCGAGATCACCCTTGAGAGTGATCCAGGCTCTTACTTGGTTCCCGCGCACGTCTGGACACCATGGTTCGCGGTACTCGGATCCAAATCTGGTTTCGACACGGTCGCGGAGGG
>DATFVJ010000334.1:0-5212 GCA_035260365.1 Streptosporangiaceae bacterium | reverse complement strand
CCGCCAGTCGCCCGCCGGCGGCGGCGCTGACCTAGCGGTAAAGCTCCTCGACGCGCCTGATCTGGGCCACGGAACGATTGACCGGCACGTCGTGCTGCTCAAGCAAGCGGAGTATGTCAGCGCTGCCGTTGGCCAGGAACGCGATCCCGTCGGGCTTGCCCTGCAACCTTAGCCAGACCGCGATCCTGCTCCAGCGCATGGCCACCAGCTCCGCTATCGCCAGCTCGGAGTACCGTGCCTCCCAGGTCGGGACGATCCACCGGCTCACCGCAGTCCCGCGGAGCCGGACGCCCCAGTCGTAGAACTCCAGCCGGGCCAGTGATCCGCTGGTGATGAGGTACCGGCACATCACGCCGCCATAGAAGACCATGGCGGGCTCTGAGGCAGCAACGTCGATGGTCCGCCCGCAGGATGCCGCCCGCCTGATCCAGAAGAACAGGCCTGCGCCTCCCGCGAGGGCAAGCAGCACGACAATCAGTATGGCGAGCACCGGTCCTCCCAGGCCACGTTAACCGGCCGAATGCGATCCTCGCACGCGGTAGAGGTCGCGGAGCCGTCCCCGCTGTCTCCTTCTGGGCCGACCATGCGGTCAGCGAGGCGCTGGCGAGCGAAATCGAACTGCGCCAGCTGCGGGACCAGGCGCGGTGGGGTCGGCAGCACCAGGCGATTCTGATACGGCTTCTGACATTTGTCACGCCAGAGTCGTGAGCCCCGGCACTACACGGTTCAGCCTCCAGCGCGCCACGCTCTTGCCATGGCCTCTGTTAGTGCTTCTGGTGGCGGGATTGTCCTTTCTCACCTCTCCAAGTCTTATGGCGAGGTGCGCGCCGTCCGTTCGATCGACCTGATGATCGCCCCCGGTGAGACGGTCGCGTTCCTGGGTCCGAACGGGGCCGGCAAGACGACGACGATCGACATGGTGCTCGGCCTTACCCGGCCCGATTCCGGCAGCGTCTCGCTGTTCGGGATGCCGCCTACGCAAGCCGTCGCGGCGGGCATGGTCGGCGGGATGCTGCAGACCGGGTCGCTGATACCGCGCCTGAGCGTCCGGGAGCTCATCACGGTGGTCGCCTCCCTCTACCCCCGCCCGCTCGAGGTGGGCGAGGCGCTGCAGCTGACCGGGGCCTCAGCGTTCGCCGATCGTCCGACCACCAAGCTCTCCGGAGGCCAGGCGCAGCGGGTCCGCTTCGCCGTCGCCCTCGTTGCGGACCCGGACCTCCTCGTGCTCGACGAGCCGACCGCCGCCCTCGACGTAGAAGGCCGGCGCGAGTTCTGGGCCGCGATGCGAGCGGTCGCGGCGCGAGGCAAGACCGTGATCTTCGCGACGCACTATCTCGAGGAGGCCGACGCGTTCGCGGACCGGATCGTCCTGCTGGCGCGCGGGCAGATCGTCGCCGACGGCCCCGCGACCGAGATCAAGGCCAAGGTGGGCGGGCGGACGATCCGCGCCACGCTGCCCGGCGCCGCTGTGCCGCAGCTCGCGGCGCTGCCCGGGGTGATAAGTGCCGACCGGCGAGGTGACGGGGTGATCCTCACCTGCCGCGACGCAGAGACCGCGCTGCGCGCTCTGCTCGACCTGTTCCCGGCGGCACACGACGTGGAAGTGCGCGGCGCCGGGCTCGAAGAGGCGTTCCTCGCACTCACCGCCCACGACATGGAGGTCCGATGACTCGCTCTGCCTATCTCCGCTACGAGGCGCTGCGGCACTTCCGGAACGTGCGGTTCGTCATCTTCTCGCTCGCGTGGCCGCTCATCTTGTTCTTTGCGGTCGCGGGCCCGCAGCGGCGCCATACCTTCGATGGCATCGGCTTTCCCCTCTACTTCATGACGGGCATGGCGGTCTTCGGCACGCTGATCGCCGTCATATCGGCCGGTGCGGGCATCGCCGCCGAGCGCTCCCTGGGGTGGACGCGTCAGTTGCGGATCACCCCGCTCAGGGCGGGTGCCTACCTCGGCGCGAAGCTGCTCTGCGGCTACTTCATGGCGTTCCTGACGATCGTGGTGCTGTGCCTGTCCGGAACGGCGCTCGGGGTGTGGCTCTCGGCCGGCCAGTGGCTGACCGTGTTCGGCCTCTTGCTCATCGGCCTCGCTCCCTTCGCCGTGCTCGGCATCCTGCTCGGGCACCTGCTCACCACCGATTCCCTAACGCCCGTGGTGGGCGGGATAACGACGCTGTTCGCCCTTGTGGGCGGCGCGTACGGCTTCCTGATCGCGACCTCGGGCGCGGTGTTCGAGGTCATCAAGGGGCTCCCCTCGTACTGGCTCGTGCAGGCGGGCAAGACCGCGCTCCGCGGCGGCGGCTGGCCCGCGGAGGGGTGGATCGTGATCGCCGTCTGGACCATCGTCCTCGCCGGTGTCGCCGCAGGAGTGCACCGGCGCCACACGAGCCGGGCCTGAGGCATTCAAGCCCAGTACGCTGGACAGAAGTGGACGCAGATGTCGCGCCGGCCAGCCCGGCTGAAGCCGAGTGGGTAGCGAGTCAGCGCAAGTGGGCCCAAGGACGGCGCCGGCTCGTCTGGGCTGCGGTTCCCCTCGTCTACCTGATCTATGTGGCCGGCGCTGTGGCGCAGAACTCGCGAGGCGCAGGCGCTGCCTTTGGCTATGCCGTGCTGGCCGCCTTCGGCGCGTGCTGGTTCGTCACCCCCCTGCTGATCTCGAAGCCTACCTCGCGGCGATTCTGGCCCATCTACACCGTGCTCGTTGCGTTGTTCGTGGCGGAACTGCCGTTCGCGCGCGCCGCGGCGTTCGTCATGTGCTTGTTCATAACGATGATGACCGTGGCTCGCCTCGGTGGCCGCTCCGCGCCGATCGTCCTCGTGCTGGCGCTCGGGGCACTCGTGGTCCCGGTCGCGATTCCCTCCTGGCACGTCAGCCTCCGCGCCTCCGTGCAGGACTTCACCCCGGTCGCGATCCCGGTCGTCGCGCTCGTGACGTTCGCCGTCATCCAGGTGCTGCGCGGCAACCAGGCGCTCGCCGAGGCGCGGGCGGAGCTCGCGCGCCTGGCGGCAGAGAACGAACGGATCCGGATCGCCCGCGACCTGCACGACCTGCTCGGCCACTCGCTGACGACGATCACGGTGAAAGCCGGCCTCGCGGGGCGGCTCGGCGCGGCCGATCCCGCGCGAGCGCTCGAGGAGATCGCCGAGGTGGAGGCCCTGGCCAGGCGGTCGCTGGCCGACGTGCGCGCCGCCGTCGCCAACTATCGCGACATAACGCTCACCGGCGAGCTCGCCACGGGGCGAGAGCTGCTGCGGGCCGCTGGTATTGTCGCCGACCTGCCCCGGGCCGTCGACGTGGTCGACCCCACTCACCAGGAGCTGTTCGGATGGGTCGTGCGTGAGGGGCTCACCAACGTCGTCCGCCACGCGCAGGCCAGCTCGTGCGCCGTCCGGCTCTGCGGGTCCTCGGTCGAGATCGTGGACGACGGTGTCGGCCGGGCCGCGCCGCCGGGAAACGGTCTGGACGGGCTGCGGGAGCGGGTCGCCGCGGCTGGTGGCGTCGTCGACGCCGGGCCGTTGCAGCCGAGGGGATGGCGGCTGCGGGTCTCGCTGTCGCCCGCCGGAGGCGCATGATGATCCGCCTGCTGCTCGCCGATGACCAGGAGCTCATCCGCAGCGCACTCGCCGCGCTGCTCGCGCTGGAGGAGGACTTCGAGGTCGTGGCGACCGTCGGGCGCGGCGACGAGGTGGCCGCCGCGGCCCGGGCTCACCGGCCGGACGTCGCGCTCCTCGACATCGACATGCCGGGGCTCGACGGCCTCGCCGCGGCCGGCGTGCTCGCCCATGAAGTACCGGAGTGCCGCTCGCTGATCGTCACGACGTTCGGGCGCCCCGGCTACCTGCGGCGGGCGATGGAGTCAGGCGCTTGCGGGTTCGTGGTCAAGGATGCTCCGGCCGAGCAGCTGGCCGATGCGATCCGCCGGGTTGCCGCCGGCGAGCGCGTTGTCGATCCGGTGCTGGCCGCCGCCACGCTCGCGAGCGGGGTCTCCCCGCTGACCGCTCGCGAGCGCGACGTGCTGGTCGCGGCCCGCCCGGGGACGACCGTGTCCGAGATTGCCGAGAAGCTCTTCCTGTCCGAGGGAACCGTTCGCAACTACCTGTCGGCCGCGATGGCCAAGGTCGGGGCGCGCAATCGAGCCGAGGCCGTCCGGACGGCCGACGACCGGGGCTGGCTCTGAGCGCTCCTGATCGATACCGAGGACCGCGAAGCTCGCTCGGTTACCTGCGATCCGGCTAGGTCAGCGATCGGCGATCAGGTCATGGAGCTGATGCCGTCCGGATATGCCGAGCTTGGGGTAGGAGCGATACAGGTGCGAAGCGACCGTGCGCGGGGACAGGAACAGCCGGTCGGCGATCTCACGGTTGGTGTGGCCGCGGCCGGCCAGGTAGAGGATCTGCCGCTGCTGCGGCGTCAGCTGCCACAAAGCATTGGGCCCGGGAGGGGCGCCGTGAACAGCCACCCCGCAGGCGCGCAGTTCCGCCTCGGCCCGGCGTATCCAGGGCGGGGCATGAAGCTGCCGGAAGGCCTCCAGCGCCGCGGCCAGGACGGGCTTGGCATCATTGATGCGCCGGTGCCGCCGCAGCCACTCGCCGTAGTCAAGGCGCAGCTGCGCACGTTCGAACGGCCACAAGTCCCCAGCCGGGTCCGACAGCGCCTTGTCAAAGCAGGTGTCCGGGCTGCTGGGGTCCTGTACAAGGCCCTGGGCCCGGCAAAGGAGCTGGTCAAGCCGGGGCGACGGCGTCCCGTCCAGAGTCGCCTGGATCCGCTCGAGGAGATCCTGCGCCTCGATCCGGCGCTCGGCGCGGGCAGCAGCCGCGGCCAGGTCAGCCACGCCCAGGTAGGAGACGTGGTAGTGCCACGGTACGCCGTCGTCGGTGAACAGCTGGCGGAGCTGGCCGTAGGCCATGACGTAGTCACCGTCGGCCAGGGCCGCCAGGCCCAGGGCATGCCGGGCCCGGGCAGTGACGGACCGGCTGTGTTCGGGGTCGCCGGCCAGCGCCCTGCTGATGCGTGCACGCGCCGCGTCCCCTTCCCCGCGGGCGGCGAGGATGGTGCCAGTGATCAGGTCGGCGGAGGCCGGGGCGATGTCCATTTGGTAACCCGCGGCAAGATCGTCAGCCTCGGCGGCGGTTTCCAGGGCGTCGTCCCACCGTCCGGCGTCCAAGCAGGCCCAGCCGAGCGGAGACAGTGACCCGCCGCTGGCGGCCCGCAC
>DATFVJ010000333.1:0-5194 GCA_035260365.1 Streptosporangiaceae bacterium | reverse complement strand
TCCGGCGACCGTCACACCCGCGGCGGTGGCGCTGCCTGGACCGCCGGTCCCCGGACCGGTGCCTGAGGTCACGAGCGCGACACCGATGAAGCCGGTGGCGCCGATGTGGACGGTGGCTGACGACGTACCCGCCTCGATCCGCTGCGCGATAGCCGCCGCCTTGTTGATGGGAATCGCGAAGCTCTGCGTGGGCGCCGCAGTCGTTCCCGCTTGGAACTGGAAGCCCGATGACGCCGCGGTGTCCATGCCGATCACCTGGCCCGCGGCGTTGACGAGCGGCCCGCCTGAGTCACCCGGCCGCAGGTTCGCGTTGGTCCGGATGAGTCCGGTCAACTGCTCGGAGGTACCGGCGGACGAATCGGTCGCGGTGATCGCGGCACCGAGAGACGTGACCGTCCCCGTGGCGACCGACGGAGTCCCGCCCTTGCCGCCGGCGTTGCCGATCGCGACAACTTTGTCCCCGGCAGCGACCGTCGACGAGTTGCCCAGGGTGGCGGTCGTCAGTCCGGACGCACCCTGGAGCTGCAGCACCGCGATGTCGTCGCTCGCGTCGTAGCCGACGACCGTCGCCTGGTACGTGCGGCCGTTGCCTACGTCGGTGACCCTGATGGAGGTGGCGCCCTCGATCACATGGTTATTGGTCAGCACCTCACCCGACGAGGTCAGCACGATGCCGGTCCCCGCGGCCGCCCCGTGCTGGTAGCCGAGGGTGGTGTTGACATCGACCAGGCCAGGGGAGACCTTGGCGGCGATCGCCGAGGTGCTCAGCGACCTGGCGGCCGTCGCCGTGGTCGACGTCGGGATGCCCGTTGCCCAGACGGAGCCAAGCACCGCGGCCAGGACGACGGCGAGGGCTGCCGCCGCCAGGATCCAGCGCCGGCGCCGCTTCGCCGGGGGTGCCTGCGGCGGCGCGGGCGGACCGTCCCAAGGAGGCAGCGCCTCATCCGGCCCGACTGGGACCGGTGAATCGTGGATCGTGCTCATGATCGATGCTCCTTGGCGACGTGGTCTCCGGCCGTACGCCCGGCCGCGGCGCGGTGGCCCGATCCCTGCGCGGGGTGCCCGGGAGACCGGTACCGCCCGGCCCGCGCGAAGCGCTCGTACATCCGGCCGCCACCTCTCTGCGGGCCGCCACCCTGGCGGCGCTAGTTCGATGGTGGCCACGGTTTCTGAGTCGCGGCTCCGGGCTTCTTCTTGGCTGCCTCTGAGAAATCCGCACGGGGAGCAGACGATAGGCGGGGCCAAGCCTGCCTCGCTCGAACCGCTGGCCAGCAGGCTCGCGCCGCTCGCGTGGCGCGGCAAGCGAGGTTAACGCGCGGCCGGGCGGGCCGTGCCCGTGGGCAGCGCGGCGGCCGCATCCGCACGCGTGTGCTCACCCACGGTCCGACCCGAACACCCCTCGTGGGGGCGGGGAACGCCGGTGCGTTCCGTCAGCCACGCCGTGGCTGACGCCGCGTCCATGGGCCCGCTGACGAACCAGCCCTGCACAGCGTCGCAGCCCATATCGCGCAAAGCGGCGGCTACCTCGGCCGTCTCGACGCCCTCCGCGACCGAACGGATCGCGAGCGCGCGCACCAGATCGATCAGGGACTGGACGATCACCTCGTCATCGGGACTGTGCGGCATCCGGCCGATGAACGAGGAGTCGATCTTAATTTCCGACACCGGCAGGCGCTTGAGCCGCACGAGCGACGAGTAGGCCGTGCCGAAGTCGTCCAGGCTGAGCGGTACGCCCATCCTGGCCAGCGTGTCCACACACCCGGCGGCGTGGGCGGGCTCGCTCATCAGCACCCGCTCGGTGATCTCCAGGAGCAGCGCGGACGGCGGGATCGAGTGCCGCCGCAGGCCAGCGGCGATCAGGTCGGCGAGCACCGGGTCGAACAGGTCGCCCCCCGATATGTTGACCGCCACCTGTACCTGCAGGCCCGACCGCCACCAGCTAGCCGCCTGGCCGAGCGCGGTGTCGATGACGTAGCGGGTGAGGTCACGCGTCAGGTGGGACCGCTCGGACAGCGGGACGAACTGCTCGGGCGCCATCAGCCCACGGACCGGATGCCGCCATCTGACCAGGGCCTCCATGCCCACCGGCTGAGCGTCCGCGAGCGCTATCTTCGGCTGGAAGTACAGCTCGAGCTGGCCCTCGTGCAGGGCGCGGCGCAGCTCGCCGATCAGGCTCAGCCTGGCGGGTGAGTTACGGTCCTGGTCGGCCACGTAGGCCTCGACCCCGGTGCGGCGCTCCTTGGCCAGGTACATCGCCACGTCCGCGCGCTGCAGGAGCAACTCGAAGTCGGGCGCGTGATCGGGATGCAGCGCGATGCCCACGCTGGCCTCGATGTCCAGGTTCATGGCGTCCATGCGGATCGGCTCGGCGAGGGCCGCCCGCAGCCGTGCCGCGACCTCACGGGCGGCGGCCGCGTCACGCACGGTGGGCAGCAGTACGGCGAACTCGTCGCCACCCAGCCTGGCCACCACGTCGCCCGGCCGCACGCTGTGTACGAGCCGGTGCGCTACCACGCCGAGCAGCCGGTCACCGACCGGATGCCCGAGGGTGTCGTTGACCTCTTTGAAGCGGTCGAGGTCGAGCAGCAGCAGGCCGACGCGGCGACCGCGCGCGGCGGCCTCGGTGAGCGCCTGCCCGGTTCGCAGCACGAGGAACTTACGGTTCGGCAGGCCGGTGAGTTCGTCGTGCGTCGCCTGGTGCGCGCGGTTCACCGACATCGCCGCGTTCGTATAGACCGCGATCAGCGGCACCAAGAACAGCGGGACGAGCGCGGCCGACGTGTGCATGACCACCACGACGAGTGGCGCGACCGCAAGCAGCGCGACGTTCACGAGCACCTGGTAGGGCAGGTCCGCGCGGATCGTGCGGATGATGGAGGCGCGTGCGTGCAGCGCCACGGCGACCGCGACGAGGGCGATGTTGCAGCAGAAGAACACGGCCGCGGCGATGGCGACCTGGGCCACGTGCGGGCCGGTGGGCACCCACGGGCTCGCCGGGCCAGCGTGCACGCCGGCGGCCGTCAGCACGGCCGCCGCGGCGCCAAGGCTGAGCGTGTACTGCGCGGCGTTGAACGCGTTGCGGTGCGGCGCGTGGCGCATGACAGTTCCCGCGATCAGGGTCGCGGCGGCCTGGAGGACGGCGGCGGCGGGCAGCCCCCAGTAGATCAGGGCGGCGAAGCTGAACGTGATCGACGCGGCCGCCGCGTCCGCTACCGACTTCCCTGGTGTGATGATCGGCCGAAGCTCGCCGCAGACGACCAGTAGAGCGAGCATCCACCACAGTGGGCTGCCGGCCAGCAGCCGGAGGTCGGCCGACCGCAGCCCGGCCACCGCCCACGCGATGACAAGCGCGCCGGCCACCGTGACGACGGCCAGGTACAGCCACAGCGGCGAACCTGGCCGCGGCCCCTTATCCCGGGTGTCGCTGGCTTCCTGCATCATTTCCTCGCGGTGGGCTTGACCGCCCAAACGTGCGCGCCGACGGCTGCCGATGCGGCGCCCCCTGATCACGGCCGCCCTGAGATGACTATGGCGAAAATACCACTTCATGAAACCGATTGCGTACTTTCCGTTACAACATCGCGGTTAGTGTTGCGATTCATCGGCAGCAGCGGCGCCCGCGGCAGCGGCGCCCGCGGCAGCGGCATCCGCGGCAGCGGCATCCGCGGCACTGGCATCCGCGGCGCTGACGTCCGTGGCGCTGACGTCCGTGGCGCTGACGTCCGCGGCCGCGGGGGCCGCCGTGACAGCGGCATCCGTGGCCACGACCGCCGCGGCCCGCGCCGCGTCAGGGCCGTGCGCCAGAAGCTCGCGGAAACCCGGTTCCGCGAGCACGGGGACGCCCAATTGCACGGCTTTGTCATATTTCGAGCCTGGATTGTCGCCGACCACGACGAAATCGGTCTTCTTCGACACGGACCCGGTTACCTTGCCGCCAAGCTCCTGGACCGCCTCGGTCGCGGAATCACGGCTGAAGGTCTCAAGCGATCCCGTGATTACCACGCTGAGCCCCGCCAGCGGGCGCGGCCCGCGCGCCGCTTCCTCGGCCATCCGCACCCCGGCGGCGCGCCACTTCGCAACGATCTCCCGGTGCCAGTCCACGCCGAACCACTCCACGACCGAACCGGCGATGACCGGCCCGACCCCCTCCGCCACGGCCAGCGCCTCCTCCGGAGCGGCGGCGATCGCATCGAGCGAGCCGAACTCCCGCGCGAGCGCCTGCGCCGCGGTCGGTCCCACATGCCTGATGGACAGGGCGACGAGTATGCGCCACAGCGGCCGCTGTTTCGCCTCGTCCAGGTTGCGCAGCAACTTGTGCGTGTTGACCGTGAGCTCGCCCTGCTGGTTGACGAAGAACCGGCTGCGCCGCAGCGCGTCCGCGGACAGCGTGAACAGGTCACCCTCATCGGTGATCAGCTCCGCGTCGAGCAGCGCCGCGACCGCCTCGTAGCCGAGCACCTCGATGTCGAAGGCGCTGCGGCCAGCGAGGTAGAAGAGCCGCTCACGAAGCTGGGCGGGACAGGACCGGGTGTTGGGGCAGCGCCAGTCGACCTCACCCTCGTCGCGCGCGAGGGGCGTGCCGCACGCCGGGCACTCCCGTGGGAAGACGAACTCACGCTCGGAACCGTCCCGCAGCCCGGCGACCGGCCCGACGATCTCGGGTATCACGTCGCCGGCCTTCCTGAGCACCACGGTGTCGCCGATCAGGACGCCCTTGCGCCGTACCTCGTCCTCGTTGTGCAGGGTGGCCTGCGCCACCGTCGAGCCGCTCACCTTGACCGGCTCCATCACCGCGTACGGGGTGACGCGCCCGGTGCGGCCGACATTCACCTTGATCTCAAGGAGCTTGGTGTTCACCTCATCTGGTGGGTACTTGTAGGCGATCGCCCAGCGCGGCGCCCGGCTGGTCGAGCCGAGCCTGCGCTGCAGCGCCACCTGATCGACCTTGACCACCACACCGTCGATCTCGTACGGCGCGTCGTGCCTGTGCTGGCCGTAGTAGGCGACGTACTCCCGCACCTGGTCCAGGTCAGAGACCACCCGGTACTTGTCGCTGACCGGCAGGCCCCAGGCCGCCAGCCGCTCATACGCGTGGGCCTGGGTCACCGGCTCGAAACCGTCGCGCGCCCCGATGCCGTGCACGATCATGCCGAGCGCCCGGGAGGCGGTCACCCTGGGATCCTTCTGCCGCAGC
>DATFVJ010000332.1:0-2560 GCA_035260365.1 Streptosporangiaceae bacterium | reverse complement strand
GTTGCCGCCGCTCTCGACTGCGACCTCGGTGAGTGCCCGGTCACGAATACGATGCCGGTCCTGCGGCATGGCCTGCTGCGCGGCGGCGCGCCGCGCGATTTCGTCATGGCCTGGGTCAGCGTGCCCGACCTGGCGGTCCATTCGTCGGCGCAGCGATACACCTTCGTAGGCCCGGCCGGCGCGACCGGGGGCGAAGCGGGGGGTGCGGTGATCCGCTTCGAGAGCGGTACCTTCCGCGCCGACGTGGTATTCGACGACAGCGGCCTGGTCGTCGACTACCCAGGCCTCGGCCACCGCGCCTGACTCGCCTGCACCACATGGACGCCGAGGCAGCGCTCCGGCGCATGACCGACCTGCTGCGGCCCGGTGGGGTCCTCGCCGTCGTCGGGCTCGCCCGTGGCATCTCACCGGCCGACTTTGGCCGCATCGTTCCCGCCGTGATCGGCACCCGGGTTCATGGCGCCGCCGCACCGCGGCGGCGGGGCGCGGCGGGCCGGCCGGACGCGCCGTATCAGCCGCCGGTCATCTGGCCGCCACCGTTGACCTATCGGGACATGCGGCGGCTCGCCGCGCGGATCCTGGCCGGCGCTCGCTACCGGCGCCACCTGTACTGGCGGTACTCGCTGGTGTGGACCAAGCCGCGAGGCTGAACGGGTACAGGTTCGCGATGCCGAGACCCGCGAGGCCGATTCCGGCGACGGCAACACCGGCGTGTAGGACAGGTGCAGATCGGCGTGCAGGAACGCCAGCACGGGTCCGAGCCCGTACCGGCAGTAGGCGTAACTGGCCAGCGCGCCGTACGCCAGCCAGGTCCGTTCCGTTCGCACGAAATCACCAGGCAGAAGCCCCCGCCTATCAGCCGCTGGCCAGCAAGAACGCCGAGCCCCGCCCGGACCGCGGCGCCCCTGCGCAGCCGTTAGGTCAAAATGCTCCATAACGGCTGCCGGGGCGTGACACGCGGAGGAGCGGAGGACTACTGGTGGTAACCGTGCACGACGTACGCGCGGTGACGCTGTCCCTGCCGCGCACCGAGGAACACCTGATACGCGATCACGTCAAGTTCCGGGTGGGGAAGATCGTCTATGTCGCGATCTCACCGGACGAGACGATCATTGGCTTCGGTTTCCCCCGCGAAGAACGCGACGCGCTGATCGCGGCCGAGCCGGCCAGGTTCTTTCTGACCCGCCCCAGCGACCAGCGCTTCAACTGGATAGACACGCGCATGGCCGCGCTCAGCGTCGCCGAGATGCGCGAGTTCGTCACCGACGCATGGTGCATGGTCGTGCCCCAACGCCTCGCCGCCGCGCATCTCGGTCGCGCACCGCTGTCCCGCGGGACTCCACCCGACGGGACCCGCCGCCCTAGCTGACGCCGCAGGACCGGCCAGCGGCGGCCTGGTAGGGGTCCAGCGGGGGTCGAGCCGCGGGTCATCCTCGCCGACGCGCCCGTCGTCGGTCCCGCCCGCGGCCACGATGGTGACCTCACCGCCGCTGATCTGGGCGGCAAGCTCGGCGGCGCCTTCGGCGAGCGCCACGCTGTGCGAGACGAGAACGATCCCAACTTTCGCGCCGCTCCTCATGCCCTATCCAAATAAGCCGCGGCTGCGCGCACGTCAAGAGGGCAGCGGAAATGCCCGCGCTGGCCAGGGCGCGATCGGCGGCGCCCCGGCCGGGTCCGGGGCCGAGGCCGGGGCCGCGAAATCTCCGGGCCTCGCCGATGTCGAGAGCCCGTGGCCGGCTCCGACTCCGGGGTGACAGTTGCCCGCCGGAGGCAGCCCACGAAAGGAGCACGGCCAATGCTTATCCGAGCACGCATGGGCGTCAGCGTCGACGGGTTCGTGGCCACGCCAGACGGCCTGCCCGCCCTGCTCGCCATGCCTGACTTCGTGCCAGGATCCTCACACGGTCATCCCGAGTTCATCGAGAACTGCGACGCGGTCGTCATGGGCCGCGCCACCTTCCTCCCGGCGCTCGGCGCGCCAAGCTGGCCGTGGCCGGGCAAGCAGGTCTACGTCCTGACCTCCCGCCCGCTGCCAGCGAATACACCCGCGGATGTCATCGTCTCCCGCGGCGGCCCGGCCGGGCTTGCCGCGCAGTTGCGGTCACGCGGATCCGGCCGCGACGTCCACCTGGTGGGCGGGCCGCGGACGATCCGGGCGTTCAGGCAGATCGGCGCGCTCGACCGGCTCGAGATCGTCGTTTTGCCGATCCTGCTCGGCGACGGGGTCCCGCTTTCCGTTCCCGGTACCCCGCGGGCACCGCTGCGGCTGCTGCGGCCGGACCGGCGCTTTCCCGACGGCTCGGTCGAGCTCGTCTACGCGGCGACGTAGCCGGGCAATTGGCTGTCAGGACCGGCGCCGCGGCGATGCCCGCCGGCGCGCCTGGCCTGACCGGCGGCAGCGGCAGGCGGCGCCGCTCAGTCCGATTCTGCTCGATCCGATTCCGCGGTCTTCTTGATCGCCGCGAGGGTCCGGGGGATGCCGGTGCGCGCAGCCTCGGCGCGCTCGGCGATCTGGGCCTCGGCGGCGTCGCCGAACCTCGCGTGGAACCTGGCGATGCCG
>DATFVJ010000331.1:0-3466 GCA_035260365.1 Streptosporangiaceae bacterium | reverse complement strand
CGGGGCTCCGCGCTCAGATCCACGCCAGTGCTCCCTGCACCGGCGACCGCCCGCCACTGGTCCGGATCTCCCTGATCGCGCCGCGCCGCGCCAGCCATTCCGGTGCCGGCCGGCCGTCCCTGAAACAGCGCATCCATTCCGGTTCGTCGCCACGTACGTCGTCATCGGGCAGCCGCGAGTCCGGTGAGTACTTGTCGTTCATGAAGCCCATGGCCAGCGGCCCCGGTTGAGGCTCGCCCACCCTTGGCGTTCGACCATGGCAAGCATCTCTGGAGCATCATTGAGGACGTTGACCTCGTACTGGACCACCGAGCAGTGCGTTCCCGTGCACGAAAGCTACACGGCCGGGCTCAGCGGCCCGGACGGGCGCCATCCACCCCGCCGCCCCCCCGCCGCGTTCATGATCCGTTTCTGTGTCAATCTGCCCGCACATAGCGCGGGCAGATTGACACAGTTGCGGATCTTGGACTGTTTCCCCCGGTGATCCCGGTTGCTGGAGGTTTCTGGCGGCAGGAGGCTTTCTGGCCGACGGTGAGTCCTTGGTGTGGCCGGTAGTTTCTGGTGCGGATAACTGCCGGCTGGCCGGCCCGAAGGGGTGGTGGTACGATCGCGGCGATATCGCGCTTCGGGTGAAAAGATCCGGCACAAACCACCACCGGCAAGGTCAGCATAATATGAACTGGTTTGCGGCTTATCGTTTATGCGCCCTCTTCTGTGCACGGAGGTAACGGCCTTGACGTTTCCTGTTCCGGTATTCGATCTTGTTGAATGGAAGGCCGCCGACGCGGAGCGGCGCGACGAGATGGCCGAGATCATTGACGCCAGCCTCAGGCAAACGGGCACGTTTCTGCTGCGTGGACACGGGGTGCCCGCCGATCTTAGCGAAGAGTTACGTGTGCGCGGCCGTACTGCCGCGGATGCGGCATCCCTTGATGCGGGGGACCCTGCCCCCGGGGGGTCGACCCCCCGGACCCCCGCAGTGGGGTCGTCCCCCCCGGGGGCAGCGCGTGGTGTGTAACTTACGTGGCCGGCCCTGGGGCACGCGGCGGCGATCATCCGGGATGGCCCCGATCATCCTGGCCGCGCCGGTGGCGCGGCGGGTAACGTCGCTGCATGACGGTCAAACTCGTGGTCTTGTACACCCGCCCGGACGATTGCGACGCCTTCGACCGGCACTATCTCGGCACGCACATTCCGCTCTCGAACAAACTGCCCGGCGTGCAACGGGTGGAGACCGGCCGCCTCGTGTCCGCGCTCGACGGCGGCGAGCAGACCTTCTACCGAGTCACCGAACTGTACTTCGCCGACCAAACAGCGCTCGAGGCGGCGGTCGGCCCGGCGGAGGGGGAAAGCGGCGGAAGCCGACTACCAGCAGATCGCGCCGCCCGGGTCGAGGATGTTCATGGAGGCGCTCGACTGACCGCGTTCCGTCCACGCGGCCGGCTCAGCCTGCGCCGCTACGGTCGCAGATGACAGGCTCCGGCGCGGGCGACCAGGCGCGGGCGATCAGGCGAAGACGATCAGGCGAAGACGATCGTCTTGTTCTGATGCACGATGACCCGGTCATCCACGTGCCACGCCACGGCGCGGGCGAGCACCGACCGCTCGACGTGGCGGCCGAGGCGCCGCAGGTCGTCCGCTCTACAGCGATGGTCGACGCGGACGATGTCCTGCTCGATGATCGGCCCTGCGTCAAGCTCGGCGGTCACGTAGTGCGCGGTCGCGCCGATCAGCTTCACGCCGCGTTCGGCGGCCGCGTGATACGGATCGGCGCCGACGAACGCCGGAAGGAAACTGTGGTGAATGTTGATGATCGGCTGCGGAAATGCCGCGAGGAAACGCGGCGACAAGACCTGCATATACCGGGCGAGCACAACCAGGTCCACCGCACCGCCAAGCAGCTTCAGCTGTTCGGCTTCCGCCGCCCGCTTCGTCTCGCGCGACACGGGAACGTGGTGGAAAGGAATTCCCCAGCTGCCCACGATGTCGGCCAGGTCGCGGTGATTTGATATCACCATACGAAGATCGACGTTGAGCTCACCGGAATGGATGAGCCACAGCAGCTCAAGTAGCGTGTGGTCGGATTTGGAAACGAAGATCGCTGCTCTCTTGAGCTTCTCGGCGCGGGTGAGCTGCCAGCGCATGGCGAATTCGCCCGCAAGTGGCACGAATGCCTGAGAAAGATCGTCTATGTGGCCAGCCAGCCCGGACAGGTGAAATGCGACCAGCAGGAAGAAGGTCCCGCCGAACGGGTCGGTGGAGTACTGCTGCGACTCCACAATGTTCGCGCCGCGCTCGTAGAGGAAGCGGGAAACCGCGGCGACGATTCCCGGGCGGTCGGGACACGTGATCAGCAGACGCCCGATGTCCCGGTATTTTTCGCGGCGCGCACGCTCGGCGGACAGGCCGTCAAGGCGCCGCCGGGCCGCGCCGATACGGGCTGGCATAATCACCATTGTGCGCCATCAAGACGCCCGGATCATCAACCGCCCGCCACAAGCTTGATCACTGAACTCTGTGATCGCCCGCAAACATCCGCGAGTGCGCCCATACGGGATATCGGCGACGGTAAGAGATACGGCCGTACCGGTGAATAGCTGGACGAACTGTTTCTTGGGCAGGCCCAGCTTCTTGGGCAGGCCCAGCGGGATCGTGTAGGTGTGGGGGACAGCCTGACCTGCGGGCACCCGCCCCGCTCGCGCCGCACCTGAAGGCATGAGTTTCACCCGCACCGCCGTTCGGGATCATGGGTGTTACCACCGCGCTCATCGCGTCAGGCCGGCCCGGCCGCCGTGGCGATTCAGCGATGCTAGCCCCAGACCTCGGCCGCGGTTTCCACGATGAGGCGGAGCTTGGCGAGTTGATGGCCGCTGCCGAGCACGTTGCCCTCGACGGTGGAGGAGAAGCCGCACTGCGGTGACAGGCACAACTGGTCCATGTGCGTGGTGACCGCCATGCCGGGCGGCTTGGCCGCGAGGGCGCGGTTGATCTGCTTGATGTAGCGCAGGTGCAGGTGCTCGGCGTCGTCGCCGCGTTCGGCGATCATCGCGCGCTGCGCCGGGTCGTTCAGGTAGGCCAGGGAGGTGTCGTCGAACTGGAGGTAGGTGCAGCCCAGTTCGGCCAGCCGCCGTACCTGCTCGGCGTAGGCGCCGGCCAGGTCGCTCCAGAACTCCTCCACGTCGGGATAGACGGCCGGGTCGATCGCCGCCGGGCCGCCGCGGTAGTGCACCATGTTCGGCGACGGGATCGTGAGCTTCGGCGTCGCCTTGGCCGCTACGCCCCGCAGGAACCGGAAGTCGTCACCGAAGATGGTGTGCTCGAGCCGGACCTTGTCGTGCACGTGCAGCGCCGCGGTCTCGAAGTCCAGGTCACCGGCGGCGTTGCGGAAATGCACCTTGATGTGCTCCTGCGCGGGGCTGATCCCGCCGAGCTGGTAGATGAAATCCATGTGCCACGACGCGCGGCG
>DATFVJ010000330.1:0-16365 GCA_035260365.1 Streptosporangiaceae bacterium | reverse complement strand
ACGGGCGCAGCGGCGGCAGGGCCGCGGGCCACGCACCGCCCCGCGAAAGTGCTCAGCGCACCAGAACGGCTGCGCGCCGCCGCCTTTCTGCCGGCTCTGTCGCCGAGCGCGGGGATCTGTCGCCGAGCGCGGGGACGAACTCATCAACGCGGCGCTCGAACTGCTCGGTTCGCGCGCCGCGGTGAGGTGTCCATGGACGAGGTCGCCGCGTGGGCCGGCGCCTCGCGAGCGCTCATCTACCACTATTTCGGGAGCAAGCAGGAGCTGTACTACGGCATGTCCCGCAGATCTCTGGCGGCGCGGATCGGCGTCCAGACGACGACCGGCGGCGGCGTCGTGGTCGTCGCCGCCGGTACAAACCAGTATCGGCTCCTCGAAGACAAGCACCGCCTGGCCGGACCGCCGCCTGGCCCGGCTGGCTTGGGATGGCGCCCGCATCCACCGAGATCTACGGGACACCCTCGGCGGCGCTGCGCCCGTGCGGCCGGCGAACTGACCGCGCTGCCCGACCCGGGCGGGGCGATGGTGGCGCGGCCACGGGTCGCCGTAACCGGCGACAGCAACCTGACCGCCGTGCTCGAACGGCTGCTCGCGGGCGAGCAGGAGACGATTGACCAGCGAAGACCCGGCCGGTGGTACCGACCGGATCGACCCCGGCAGCGTCTGGGGAACCATACCCCTCCCCGGTTCCCTGAGACGGTACCCCCCAATGCGGCACACAGGCCGCCGGGGCCGACCCCCCTTGCTGTCTGTTCTTATCGCCCGTGCCGGGCGCGAGCGCCCACGGCCCAGGTCGACCCCCTCGTCGGGATGTCGGGATCGCTATCCTCACTCCGACCGCTGCTGCGGGATACCCGCGAGCAGCGCACGAACCTCGGTCTCCCGGTACCGGCGGTGACCCCCGAGCGTACGAATGGAGGTCAGCTTGCCAGCCTTCGCCCACCGCGTGACGGTCTTAGGGTCGACTCGGAACATCGTCGCGACCTCCGCTGGCGTGAGCAGCGGCTCGGCCTCGGGTGTGCGTGCAGACATGTGTGCGGCCTCTCCTCCTGGACCGGTACTTCGATCCCGCGTCTATTGCTGAACGTGCGCCCCATCTGGAGCTTGTCGTGGATGCCCTGATATGGCCCACGGAGACCATATTGCCATCACCAGACGTGACGAGTCGACCACCTAGAGCAAAGTTTCTGTGTAAGTTGCCCCGTTGCTCCATCGTTCGCTGTCACCGTGCGTAATTCTAGCGACACGTTCAGTCGCAACAAGGCAGATTCGGAAAAATGCCAGCCCGCGAGTCGGACACCAAACGCCCGGCGCTACCCCACCGGTGGCCCATCGGTGGGGTAGCTGCCTGGCCGCGGTGGCGCCGGGACGGAGCACACGCTGCTTTCGTCTGCCCCAGCCCGCCGGGTCCAAACAACTGGACCCAGAACGCCCCCGGGCCCGGTGCGCCAGGCCAGCACGCCATGGCCCCTAGCTGGCCGTCTCAGCAGCCTGCAGGGCTCGCCAGCGGTTGCGCAGCCGCTGGTACATGGCGACCGCGAGTTCGAGTTCGCCGGTCTCAAGCCCGGTGATCGCCGCGGCCACCTCGGCCACCGATTGGTCGGCTTGGAGGGCGCCGTCGTCAAGCAGGTGCACCAGCCCGCCGTAGTCGAGTTCCACGAGCGCGCGCGGGTGGAACTCCTCCAGCCAGCGCCCGATCTCTTCGATCTCCCCCGCGGCGGCGGTGGGAGGCGGGCCGCTTGGGCTGGCTCCGCGCCGCCCGGCACCCGGGTGCCCGGAACCGCCGGCGTGGCGCGGGGAGTCGCGCTGGCGCGGAGCGTCACGGCGGCGGGATCCGCCCGCGTGGCGGCCTCCGCCGCGCCTGGGCATCGCGCCAGGCGGTGGTGTGCCACCGGAGGGACCAGCCCCACCGGACGGGCCAGCAGCACCGGACGGGCCCCTTCCTTCCGCGCGGTCATAACCCGCGCCGGTGTCACCGCCGGCCCGGGGTCCGCCGGCCGGTGACCCCTGATCGCCGTACGGATACGAGTTCGCGGGAAGGCCGCCCGGGCCGGGCAGACCGCGGCGCACGGCACCGAGGGCGCGCGCCACGCGCCTGCGAGCCTGCGCCATCGTCGTCACGTAGATGAGCGTGCGGGTAACCGTCGCCGGGCCGCCGTCACTGTTCGGGCTGCCGCCACCGAGCACAAGCCACCGTTCCGGCGGGCCGAACGGCACGAACCAGGCGAGCGGCACGTGCCAGGTAGACGTCAGGATGTGCGTGCGGATCGATGGGTAGTGCGCATTCCAGCGCGCGAAGTCGGCCGCCGCGCCCTCGGCGATCCGCCGGGGCACGAACGTGTCCGTCAGCGACGGTGGCAGCGTCGCCCGCAGCCGGCCAAGGGCCAGCCACGACCGCAGCCGGGTCTGCCAGGGGCAGATGTAGACGACCCCGTCCGCCCGCCGCACGTAGGCTTCCTCGCTCTCGCGCGCCGGAGCCACGATCGGGGGCACCGCGATGAGCCTGCGCATCGCCTCCGCGTGCTCGGCCTCGAGCGCGCCGCCTCGCCGCAGGCGCTCATGAGCAGCGGCGTAAGCCGCCCAGCACGACCGGTCAGGTTCTCCGAACGCGCTCAGCGGCTCGTAGACGCGAAGGTACGCGGCGTAGGGCAGCACGAACCGAATCGTGACACGTCTTGGTCTCCGGATGCGGCACGGTGGATAACGAGATCGTCACCAAGTGCCCGTCAGGCCCACGTCAGGCTGGTGCGCGACGCCTTCCGAGCGCGGCCGAATAGTCTTGACCCGGACACCGCGCCAACGACGGTGCGGAACGCAACCAGGAGAGTCACTACCGTGACAAACGTGTTCGCAACTGCCCACCACGGCGCCAACGCGGCCGCCGGCGCGGGACACGAGCAGGTCGTCTTCTGCCAGGATGGCCAGAGCGGGCTGCGGGCGATCATCGCGATCTACTCGACCGCGCTTGGCCCGGCGCTCGGCGGCACCAGGTTCTACCCCTACCCCGACGAGGACGACGCGCTCACCGACGTGCTCAACCTCTCGCGTGCCATGGCGTACAAGAACGCGCTTGCCGACCTCGACCTCGGTGGTGGCAAGGCCGTCATCATCGGCGATCCGGGCAGCGGCAAGTCCGAGGCGCTGCTGCGCGCCTACGGCCGGTACATCAAGTCTCTCGGCGGGCGCTACATCACCGCGTGCGACGTCGGGACGGACGCCGCGGACATGGACATCGTCGCCCGCGAATGCCCCTACGTCACCGGCCGCACGGTTCCGCACGGCGGCGCCGGGGACTCCTCGCTGCTCACCGCGTTCGGGGTATTCCAGGGCATGCGCGCCGCGGCCGAGCACGTGTGGGGCACCACCGCGCTGCGCGGCCGGCGTGTCGGGGTCGAGGGCGTGGGCAAGGTGGGCAGCCGGCTCGTGGAGCAACTGATCGAAGCCGAAGCCGACGTCGTGATCTGTGACCTCAGCGAGCGGGCGGTCGAGCGGGTCCAGGCCGTGCACCCGGGCGTGGACGTGGCCGCAGACCGGTCAGAACTGATCCGCGCGCAGGTCGACATCTACGCTCCCTGCGCTCTCGGCGGCGCGCTCGACGACGACACGGTCACCGCCCTGCGCGCGAAGATCGTGTGCGGCGGCGCGAACAACCAGCTAGCCCACGCGGGCATCGAGAAGCGGCTGGCCGACCGCGGCATCCTGTACGCACCGGACTACGTGGTCAACGCGGGCGGCGTGATCCAGGTCGCGGACGAACTCGAAGGCTTCAACCTGGACCGGGCCAGAGCCAAGGCCGGCCAGATTTTCGGCACCACCAAAAAGATCTTCATGATCGCCGAGGACGAGGGCGTACCGCCCGCGGTGGCCGCGGACAGGCTGGCCGAGCGGCGGATGTCGGAGGTTGGCCGGTTGCGCAGCATTTGGCTGCGAGCCTGAGAAGCCCGCCCAGACGGCATGCTGCGTAGGCGAGCACGGCGCAAAGCAGGTACGGTTGTAGCAGTACGGAAGCCGACACGCGCCACCTTCAGGCGAGGGAGGCTGGCGGGTCGGTTCGTCGCGCGGTTCGCCCGCAAGCATCTACCGGCAAGAATGCACTGAGGCAGGGGCCTGACCGAGGCCCGGACGTTCGAGGGGGTCGAGCCAAATGGGGCGCGGCCGAGCCAAGGCCAAGCAGGTCAAGGTCGCCCGCCAGCTGAAGTACAACAGCGGCGGCACGGACCTGGATCGGCTGCGGGCAGAAATCGTCGGCTCTGATCGGCACGATGAGCCTGACCGGTCGTACGACGATCTCGCCGACCGTTACGCGGATGACGGCGGCGACGAAGAGGACGGCGACGAGCCGGAGCGCAGGGACGGCACCGGCTGAGCCGGTCAGGCGGCATACGACCCGGTTAGCCGGGCCGCACCGGAGCCAGGCACGATCTCACCGGCGAGCCAGGCCTGGACGCCGTGGCGGCCAAGCAGGTCCAGTGCGGCCGCCGTTTCATCCGGCGGCACCACCGCGGTCATGCCGACGCCGAGGTTGAAGACCCGCTCCATCGCCTCACCCGCCATCCCGCCCGGCATGCCGCCGTGCCTGGCGAGCAGCCGGAAGACCGGCGGCGGACACCACGTGCGCCGGTCGATAACCGCGTCGCAGCCGGCGGGCAGCACCCTGGTCATGTTCGCGGCGATCCCGCCGCCGGTGATGTGCGCGAACGCGTGCACCCTGGACGCGCGCGACAGCGCGAGGCAGGCGGGCGTGTAGATACGCGAGGGGGTGCAAAGCTCCGCGCCGAGTGTCCCGCTGAGCTCGGGTGGCTCGTCCGCCAGGTCCATCCCGGTCCTGGCGAGAATGTCACGCACGAGCGAGAACCCGTTGGCGTGCAGGCCCGAGGACGCCATCGCGATCACCGCGTCGCCGGCCCGGACCCGGTCCGGGCCGAGCAGCTCGTCAGCCTCCACGACGCCGGTAGCCGCGCCCGCGATGTCGAAATCCGCGGCGCCGAGATGCCCCGGATGCTCGGCCGTCTCCCCGCCGACGAGCGCGCAGCCCGCCTGGAGGCATCCGGCGGCGATCCCGCTCACGATCGTGGCCACCCGCTGCGGTATCACCTTGCCGAACACGAGGTAATCCGTCATGAACAGCGGTTCCGCGCCACACACGACCAGGTCGTCGGCGACCATCGCGACCAGGTCGATGCCGATCGTGTCGTACTGGCCGAGCCGCTGCGCGATCATCACCTTCGTGCCGACGCCGTCGGTCGACGTGGCGAGCAGCGGCCGGCGGTAAGCCGCCAGCTTGCTGGCGTCGAACAGGCCGGCGAACCCGCCGATGCCGCCCACCACCTCCGGCCGCGCCGCAGCGGCGACGGCCGCGCGCATCAGGTCGACCGCCCGGTCGGCGGCGGCGATGTCCACTCCGGCGGCCGCGTAGCTTGGGCCACCGGTGGTCACGTGACCTCCTCGAGCACGTGCTTGCCACGCTCGGCTTCCGCCACGGACAGCGGGTACTTGCCGTCGAAGCAGGCGTGGCAGAGCCGGCCCTGAGGCAGCGTCGTGGCCGCGATGAGACCGTCGAGCGAGACGTAGCCGAGCGAGTCAGCGCCGATCGACACGCGGATCTCCGCCACGTCCAGGCTGCCCGCGATCAGTTCTGCGCGGGTGGCGAAGTCGATACCGTAAAAACACGGCCAGGACACCGGCGGGCTTGAGATGCGCACGTGCACCTCGGCGGCCCCGGCCTCGCGGAGCATCGCCACGATGGCCCGCTGCGTGGTGCCCCGCACGATCGAGTCGTCCACCACCACGAGGCTCTTGCCCGCGATCGCGTCGCGCAGCGGATTCAGCTTCAGCCGGATCCCGCGCTCGCGGATCGTCTGGCTGGGCTGGATGAAGGTCCGCCCGACGTAGGAATTCTTGACCAGCCCCTGGCCGTAAGGTATGCCGCTCGCCTCCGCGTAGCCGATCGCGGCGGGCGTACCCGACTCGGGCACCGGGATCACCAGGTCGGCGTCGACAGGATGCTCGCCGGCGAGCCGGCGCCCGATGGCCAGCCGCGTCGCGTGTACACCGCGCCCGGCGATCGCGGTGTCCGGCCGGGCCAGGTAGACGTACTCGAACAGACATCCCTTCGGGTCGGCGGGCGCGAATCGCCGTGACCTGACGCCGTCCTCGTCGATCGCGAGCAGTTCGCCTGGCTCGATCTCGCGCACGAACGCCGCGCCCACGATGTCCAGCGCTGCCGTCTCGCTTGCGACAACCCAGCCGCGGGCCAGCCTGCCGAGCACAAGCGGCCGGAAACCCTGCGGATCGCGGGCCGCGTACAGCGTCTGCTCGTCCATGAACACCAGCGAGTACGCCCCTCGCACCAGCGGCAGCACCGATGCCGCGGCGTCGAGCACGCTGTCCGGCCTGCTGGCGAACAGCGCCGTGAGTACGTCGGTATCCGACGTGCCGGTCAGACCGTCGTTTGCCCCGGACGACGCCGCCAGCATGGCCGCGAGCTCGAGCGTGTTGATCAGATTGCCGTTGTGCCCGAGGGCCAGCCCGGAGTTGCCGGTGAACCGGAAGGCCGGCTGGGCGTTCGCCCACACCGACGACCCTGTCGTGGAGTACCTGCAGTGCCCGATCGCCACATGACCGCGCAGGGTGTTGAGCACGGACTCGTCAAATACCTGGGCGACCAGGCCCATGTCCTTGTACACCACGATGCGGGTGCCGTCGCTGACCGCGATTCCAGCCGACTCCTGGCCGCGATGCTGCAGCGCGTACAGACCGTAGTAGGTGAGCTTGCTGACCTCTTCGGCCGGTGACCAGACCCCGAACACTCCGCACGCGTCCCGCGGCGGATCGTCACCGGGGATATCGCGGGCAGAGTTGGCGAAGTCGCTGGTCAGAGGGCCACGGGGTTCGGCCACTCGGCCAGTTTACTGGTGGCTCAGCGGTCAGGGGCGTGTCCCGACCGGCAGGTGCGGCGACAAGTCGGCGCGCGGGCCGCTCGCCCGGATCGCACCTTGCTCGATCCCCTCCCGCCAGGTAAGGCCGCCGGTCGCGAGCCGGAGCCAGGTCACCGGATCGGTTTCGACCACATTCGGCGGCGTGCCCCTGGTGTGCGTGGGGCCCGCCACGCACTGCACCGCGCCGTACGGCGGCACCCGCACCTCGACCGCGCGGCCCGGCACGGCCGCGGCGAGCAGGTCGAGCAGATACCTGACCGCGATCCGGACGGCGTCCGGATGGGTGCGGCGGCCGGTGGTGAGCGCCGCAAGCACGGCGTCCACGCACGCGGACCGCAGGCCGGGCAGCGTGCGTACGCCTGGATCGGCCCCGGCGGGCGGCGGGCGGCCCAGCTCCGCGAGCTGGGCCGCCAGCGCGGCGAGAACGCGGTCGGCTGACGGGCGGCGTGACGGCACGAAACGGAAACTACCTCAGCAGCGCGCGCCGTCCGCCACATCGGCACGCCAGCCGGGTTGGCCGTTTATCCGGTAGTAACTTGTCAGCGAACACCTTTTCGTATGTAGGCGTTCGGTATGCCGGGACAGCGGCGAGCGATCAGAGGTCAGATGCCAGCGCACTTGACACGTGGTGTGCGCCGGCCTGTGGTGCTCGCCGCACTCGGGGCGCTCGCCGTGCTCGCCGCCGCGACGACGGCCGGGTTCGTCTTCCTTGGCGGCGCCGGCCCGCAGCAACCCCACCGCGCGCTTTCCACCACCCTGGCCAGCCAGCAACTCGCTGGGCTCGCGGCCCCCGGCCCGGCCGCCAGCGCGGCGCAGCGGCTGCTCACCCCGTCGGGCACCGGTCTCGCCTTCCTGGCCGGCGGTGGCGACGGCAGCGTCCTGGCCAGCCAGCAGTGGCAGGCCGACCAGATGACCGACGGCAGTTACGTGCTCGTCTACGTCCCTGACGGCAAGTGCCTGGACGCGGCCACCAGCGGCAAAGCCGCCGCCCACTCGGCAGCGCAGCTCGCGCTGGCAACGTGCGACCTGCGCCTGAGCCAGCGCTGGAGTCACCCGTACCTGGGCAAGGACCCCGCCGGGCGGGACTACTGGCAGCTGCGCAGCCAAGCCGCGGGCCAGTGCGTCACGGTGAGCGGAGCCGATTGGCGCGACGGGGCACCGGCAGCGCTGCAGCCGTGCGGAAGCTCGGTTCGCTGGCAGCAGCTCATCGAGTTCTGGTCCGCCTACTGACCCGGACCGACCAGCCGGCTCGCCCAGCCAAGCGCCAGCCAAGCGCCAGCCAAGCGCCAGCCAGGCGTCAGCCGAACAGCGCCGGCAGGGTGCGCTCGTGCACGGCGGCGAGCTCGGTCAGCGGGATCGCGAAGCATTCCCCGGCGTCCAGGCTCTCACCGCCCACGGTGCCAAGGACCGTCGCCGGGACGCCGTGATCAGCGCACAGCCGGGCGAACGGCGCCTCGGCGCCGGGCCTGACCGCCACCACGGCACGCGCGGCCGACTCGCTGAACAGCGACTCGAACGGATCGCCGGGCAGGCGCACCCGGCAGCCGACGCCGCCGCGCAGACACGACTCGGCGAGCGCCACCGCAAGCCCGCCGTCGGAAAGATCGTGGGCGGCGTCGAGCAGCGCGCCGGCCGCCGCGGCCACCAGGGTCAGGGCAAGCTGACGCTCCGCCACGAGACTCACCCGCGGCGGGCGGCCGCCGAGGTGCCCGTGCATCACGTGCGCCCAGGCCGAGCCGCCGAACTCGGGCCGCGTCCCGCCGAGCAGCACGACGCTCGCCCCCGGGGTCGTGAATCCGATCGTGACCCGGTCGCGGACGTCATCGTGCACGCCGAGCACGCCCACCACGGGCGTCGGGTGGATGGCCGCCTGCTCCGTCTGGTTGTAGAAGCTCACGTTGCCGCCGGTCACCGGCAGGCCGAGCGTCGCGCACGCGTCGCCGAGACCGCGCACGGCCTCCGCGAACTGCCACATCACCGCGGGTTCCTCGGGTGAGCCGAAGTTGAGGCAGTTGGTGACCGCGAGCGGCCGCGCGCCCGTGGCGGCGACGTTCCGGCACGCCTCAGCGAGCGCGAGCTGGGCCCCCGCGTAAGGATCCAGGCTGGCATAGCGCGCGTTGCCGTCGGTGGCGAGCGCCACACCAAGCCCGCTTTCCTCGTCGATCCGCAGCACTCCCGCGTCGTCCGGCATCGCGAGCACCGTGTTACCGCGCACGTAGCGGTCGTACTGCTGGGTCACCCAGGTCTTGGCGGCGAGGTCCGGGCTGGCGAGCAGGCTCAGCAGGGTGGCCCGCAGCGCGGCGCCGCCGGCCGGCCTCGGCAGCGCCGCCGGGTCGTCCGCGTGGAGCGCGTCCTGGCTGGCCGGCCGCTGCGCGGGCCGATCGTAGACCGGCCCCTCGTCGGCCGCGGTGCCCGGCGGTATGTCCACCACCACGTCGCCGCGCCAGGTCATCACGAGCCGCCCGGCGCCGGTCACCTCGCCGATCACGGTCGCGGGCACGTCCCACCTGGCGCAGATCCGCATGAACTCCGCAACCGAACCGGGATCGGTGACGGCCATCATCCGTTCCTGCGACTCGCTCATCAGGATCTCGGCCGGGCCGAGGGACTGGTCACGCAGCGGAACCGCGTCCAGGTCGACCCGCATGCCGCCGGTGCCGGCCGCGGCGAGTTCGGCCGTCGCGCACGATACTCCGGCGGCGCCGAGATCCTGGATCCCCTGGATGATCCCGGCACGGAAGAGCTCCAGGCTGCATTCGACGAGCAGCTTCTCCATGAACGGGTCGCCGACCTGGACGCTTGGCCGCTTCGCGCCGTTGCCCGCGCCGCCGCCGCCGAACGTGGCGCTCGCGAGCACCGAGGCGCCACCGATGCCGTCGGGGCCGGTCCGCGCGCCGAACAGGATGACCTTGTTGCCGGGCCCGGACGCGGCGGCGACCTTCAGGTCCTCGTGCCGCATCACCCCCACGCAGAGCGCGTTCACCAGCGGGTTCCCCGCGTAGCAGGCGTCGAAGGCGAGTTCGCCGCCGATGTTGGGCAGGCCGAGGCAGTTCCCGTAGAAGGAGATGCCGCTCACCACCCCGGGCAGCACCCGGCGGGTGTCCGGCGCGTCGGCCGGCCCGAACCGCAGCGAGTCCATGACGGCCACCGGCCGCGCGCCCATGGCCAGGATGTCCCGCACGATCCCGCCCACCCCGGTCGCGGCGCCCTGGTGCGGCTCCACGTACGAGGGATGGTTGTGCGATTCGATCTTGAACGTGACCGCGTACCCCTGGCCCACGTCGACCACCCCGGCGTTCTGGCCCATGCCGGCCAGCAGCGCGGTGCTGCGCGGCATCTTCGCCGCCAGCCGGCGCAGGTGCACCTTGGACGACTTGTACGAGCAGTGCTCGCTCCACATCACCGAGTAGATCGCCAGCTCGGCGTCGGTGGGCCGGCGCCCGAGGATGGTGCGGATCCGCTCGTACTCGCCCGCTTGGAGGCCGAGCGCCGCGAACGGCTGCGCGACGTCCGGGGTGGCGGCCGCGCGCTCGACAGTGTCCTGGCCGGCGGCACCGGTCACGCGCTCACCAGCCCGGCGGTGACCGAGGAGATCACGGAGGCGAAGAAGCCGAGGCCATCGTGGCCAGGCCCGGTGAGCGGGTCGATGGCGTGCTCGGGGTGCGGCATCAGGCCCACCACGTTGCCCGCCGCGCTCGCCACGCCGGCGATGCCGCCCGCGGAGCCGTTCGGGTCAATTCCGGTGTAACGGGCGATCACGCGCCCGCCGTCCGTCAGGTCCGCCAGCGTGGTGGCGCTGGCCGCGTAGCCGCCCACACCGCTCTTCAGCGGGACGACGATCTCCTGCCCCGCCGTGTAGTGGTGGGTCCACGGGGTCGCCACACTTTCGATCCGCAGTTTCTGATCACGGCTGAGGAAGTGCAGGCCCTCGTTGCGGGTCAGCGCACCGGGCAGCAGGTGCGCTTCACAGAGGATCTGGAAACCGTTGCAGATGCCGAGCACCGGCAGGCCCGCACGCGCCGCGGGCACCAATTCGGACATGACCGGCGCGAAGCGCGCGATCGCGCCGCAGCGAAGATAGTCGCCGTAGGAGAAGCCGCCCGGCAGGATCACGGCATCGACCCCGCGCAGGTCGCGGTCGGCGTGCCACAGCCGGACGGGCGCGCCGCCCGCCCGGGCCACCGCCCGCGCGGCGTCGTCGTCGTCCAGCGAACCGGGAAACGTGACGATGCCTATCCGGGCGCGGGAACCTGTTTTCCCTGTCTTCTCCGTCAGCCGCACAGGCGAAGGCTACCGGCCGCGCTCAGCCAGCGTGACGCAGCTTGTGGTCCGACAGCTCGGCCAGCGGCGCGTCGCTGCGCCACGAGACCCGTTTGCGCATCGACACCACGGTGCCGCGGCCGGGACCGCTCTGCAGCGTGACGTCGTCCACCATGGCGCGCATGATCTGAAGACCGCGGCCGGACTCGGGCAGCCTGGCGATCACCTGGTCGTCAAGCCGCCGGGCCACGCGGCCGCCCGGCTGGCCCGCGGCCAGTGCGCTGCGGCGCCGCGCCGCGCCTTCCTGACCGCGCGCGCCTTCCTGACCGCGCGTGGGATCCTTCCCGCGCGGTGGCTCGGCGGCGGCCGTCTCCGGCGAGTGGGGGGCGCGCGATCGCGCCGGGTGCCCACCGCGCCCGCCGTCGGGGTACGCCGCCGCCGCGCCCGCGCGCGATCCGAATCCCTGACCGGAATCCACCACGTCGACGACGCAGCGGCTGGGGCTGACGCTCGCCACGACCTCGTAGCGCAGCGCGGTGCCGCCGTGCCTGAGCACGTTGGTGCAGGCCTCCGTAACGGCGACAAGGATGTCACCGACGCATTCGTCGACAATTCCGAGGCTGCGCAGCGTGTCCCCGAGGACGCGGCGCATTACCGGCACGCTGACCACCTCGCGTGGGAAGGCGAGGCAGAACTTGACGTTCACAGTCGGCTCCTCAGTCAGTGTCACCAGAGGCCACCCGCCACAGCACCCTCCGCTATCACCAGTCAACCTCGTCACATTGTGAAAGGCTTCCCAAGACACGCCGCAGATAATCGCGAACTTTAGAGGCCGCGCGGACAGAAACCCGTCACGCCGCGTGCAGATGATCACTCGGCGCGAAGTGAGAACTCCTCGATCACCGGGTTGGCGAGCAGTTCGCCCGCGAGCTTGCCCAGCTCGGCGAGCGCCGCCTCATCCGCCGGGCCACTGATCTCAACCTCGAAGCGCTTGCCCTGCCGGACGGCGCTGACCTGGCCGAATCCCAGCCGCCTCGACGCGCTCGCGATGGCCTCACCCTGCGGATCGTGGATCTCCGGCTTGAGCATCACGTCGACGATCACGCGTGCCACGTGACCTCCCTGGGTCTGGTTGCCAATCTGGGCGATACGGCCGGCCGCCGCAGCCACGGCGCTGCCGCCGGCCGACGCGGCCACGCAGGCAGCGTACTGCGATCACGCCCCCGCACCGCGTGAGCGGGCCAGGCTACGGACCGCGTGGGCGGGCCAGGCTACGGACCGCTGACACCGCACTGACTGGTTACGCCGGATGCGGGGATATCTGTCACGATGAGATCAGCGGCCTGCCCGGCCGCACCGCACCACCTGGTCCGCGAACCGTTACAACGGAGGCGGAACAGCCGACCGGCCAGTCGCGGCGATCCCGCGATCCGGCCCCGACACGCTGAGGAGTGGCACGTGACCGTCGACGTAGGCGGTGCGGCCGCCGCCGCACCCAACTCGGCCGGCTTCGATGGGCCGGCGGACACCCCGCAGGAGCTGGTGCAGCTGCTGACGCCGGAAGGCGAGCGGGTCGAGCATCCGAGATACCCGCTCGAGCTGTCCGTGGCCGAGATCCGCGGGCTCTACCGTGACCTGGTCCTCGTCCGCAGGATCGACACCGAGGCGGTCGCGCTGCAGCGCCAGGGCGAGCTCGGCATCTGGGCGTCGCTGCTCGGCCAGGAGGCGGCGCAGGTCGGTTCCGGCCGCGCGCTGGCCCCGCAGGACATGGTCTTCCCGACCTACCGCGAGCACGGCGTCGCGTGGTGCCGCGGGCTGGACCCGATGAAACTGTTCGAGCTGTTCCGCGGCGTCAGCCACGGCGGCTGGGACCCCGCCGAGCACAACTTCCAGCTCTACTCGATCGTGATCGGCGCCCAGACGCTGCACGCCACCGGCTACGCCATGGGCATTCAGCGCGACGGCGAGACGGGCGAGGACGGCGCGGCCGCGATCGTCTACTTCGGCGACGGCGCCACCAGCCAGGGCGACGTGAACGAGGCGTTCATCTGGGCATCGGTGTTCAACGCCCCCGTCGTCTTCTTCTGCCAGAACAACCAGTGGGCCATCTCCGAGCCGCTGGAGAAGCAGAGCCGTATACCGCTCTACCAGCGGGCCCGCGGTTTCGGCTTCCCCGGCATCCGGGTGGACGGCAACGACGTGCTCGCCTGCCTCGCGGTCACGCGCGCGGCGCTGCAGGCGGCGCGGGAAGGCCAGGGCCCGACGCTGATCGAGGCGTACACGTACCGGATGGGGGCGCACACGACCTCCGACGACCCCACCCGTTACCGGCTGGCCGCCGAGCTCGAGGCGTGGAAGCTGAAGGACCCGATCGAACGGGTCAAGGCCTACCTGGTCCGCAGCGACCTGGCGGACGCCGCGTTCTTCGAGGACATCGAGCAGGAGGCCGCCGAACTCGGCGCACGAGTCAGGCGGGCGTGTGTGTCGATGCCCGACCCCCGGCCCGCGCAGATATTCGAGAACGTCTACGGCGAGCCGCATTCGCTGGTCGAGCGCGAGCGCGAGCAGTTCATGGCGTATCTGAGCTCGTTCGCCGACGAGGAGGACGCGCGATGACCACGCTGACGCTGGCCAAGGCGCTCAACGAGGGCCTGCGCAAGGCGCTGGAACACGATCCGAAGGTTCTCATCATGGGTGAGGACGTCGGCAAGCTCGGCGGCGTGTTCCGCGTCACCGACGGGCTGCAGAAGGACTTCGGTGAGAGCCGGGTCATCGACACCCCCCTCGCCGAGTCGGGCATCGTCGGCACCGCGATCGGCCTCGCGCTGCGCGGCTACCGCCCGGTCTGTGAGATCCAGTTCGACGGATTCGTCTTCCCCGCGTTCGACCAGATCGTGAGCCAGCTGGCCAGGATGCGCCTCCGCTCGCTGGGCCACGTCAGCCTGCCCGTCGTCATCCGGATCCCGTTCGGCGGCGGCATCGGCGCCGTCGAGCACCACAGCGAGTCACCCGAGGCCTACTTCGCCCACACCGCCGGGCTGCGCGTGGTCGCGTGCGCCGAGCCGCAAGACGCGTACATGATGATCCAGCAGGCGGTCACCTGCGAGGACCCGGTCATCTTCTTCGAGCCCAAACAGCGCTACTGGGATCGCGGCGAGGTCGACGTCGGGCAGGACGTGGCGCAGGCGCGCCCGCTCGGCCGCGCGAAGATCGTCGTGCCGGGCACGGACGTGACCGTGGTCGCCTACGGCCCGGCGGTCAAGACCAGCGTCCGGGCGGCGGCCGCCGCCCGCGACGACGGGCACAGCGCCGAGGTGATCGACCTGCGCTCGCTCTCGCCGTTCGACGTGGACACCGTCTGCGAGTCGGTCGAGCGGACCGGCCGGTGCGTGGTCGTGCACGAGGCTCCCGTCTTCGCCGGGCTCGGCGCGGAGATCGCGGCGCGGGTCACCGAGCAGTGCTTCTACCACCTGGAGGCGCCCGTGCTGCGCGTCGGCGGCTTCTCGACGCCGTACCCGCCGTCCAGGCTGGAGGATCACTTCCTGCCGGACCTGGACCGCATCCTTGACGCTGTCGACCGCACGTTCGGCTACTGAGAGGGCGCTGCCTGATGACTGAGCTTAAGCAGTTCAAGCTGCCAGACGTCGGTGAGGGCCTGACCGAGGCGGACATCGTGAAGTGGCACGTCCAGCCGGGCGACAAGGTCACCGTGAACCAGACCATCGTCGAGATCGAGACCGCGAAGGCGATCGTGGAGCTGCCCTGCCCGTTCGAAGGGGTGGTGGCCGGCCTGCTGGTCAGCGAGGGTGAGACGGTCGACGTGGGAACGCCGATCATCTCGGTCGATGTTTCCGGCGACGCGGCCCAGACCGAAGGCGTGGGGGCCGATACCGAACGGCTGCCGCGGACCGCGCCGCCCGGGCCTGGTTCGGCTGGCCCGGCCGAGCCCGGGCCCGGGGTGGCGCAGGGCAGCGTGGTGACACCGGCACCTGCGCCGCCCGCGCCGGTCGGCACGGCACGGGAGGACGGCGGCCCGCCGCTGGTGTCCGTCGACGACCTCGTACCCACACCGCCGGCCGAGGGCGCGGTCGAACCTGGGATCCAGGGCAGCCCGGCACCGCGGCAGGCGCGTCAGCCGGTGCTTGTCGGGTACGGGGTCAAGCTCGGCAGCACCACGCGCAGGCCGCGCAAGACGGCTGCCGCGCAATCCGCGGCCGTCCAGGCGCCGCCCGCCACCGGCGCGGGCGGGGGTGCGGCCCGGGTGGCCGTGCTCGCGAAGCCGCCGGTGCGCAGGCTGGCCAGGGAACTCGGCGTCGATCTGGCCGGCGTCGCCGGCACCGGCCCACGCGGTTCCATCACCCGCGCGGACGTGCAAGAAGCCGCCGGGGCGGCGCCGGCCGGGCCCGGCCTGGGTGCAGCAGGCGAAGCCGCCGCCGCCGCTGGCGCGGCCGCCACGGACGCGGCCGCCACGGACGCGGCGGGGCCGCGCGAGGAGCGGATCGCGGTCCGCGGCGTGCGCAAGCACACGGCGGCCGCGGTGGTGGCGAGCGCGTTCACCGCCCCGCACGTCACCGAGTTCCTGCAGATCGACATGACCGCGACCATGGAGGCGGTGCGCCGGGTCCGCGAGCTTCCCGAGTTCGCGGGGGTGAAGGTGTCACCGCTGCTGTTCGTGGCGAAGGCCCTGCTGCTCGCCGTCGCGCGCAATCCCATGATCAATTCTTCCTGGGACGAGGCGGCGCAGGAGATCGTGGTCAAGCGCTACGTGAATCTCGGCATCGCGGCGGCCACCGATCGCGGCCTCATCGTGCCGAACATCAAGGACGCGCAGACGCTGCCGCTGCCCGCGCTCGCCCGCGCCCTGAACGGGCTCGCCGAGACCGCCCGCGCCGGCCAGACCACTCCGGCGGACCTGGCGGGCGGCACGATCACGATTACCAACGTCGGGATCTTCGGGGTGGATTCCGGCACCCCGATCCTCACCCCCGGCGAGGCAGCAATCTTGGCCTTCGGCCAGGTCAAAGACATGCCGTGGGTGCACGAAGGCGAACTCGCGGTGCGCAAGGTCGGCACGCTCGCGCTTTCCTTCGATCACCGGATCGTGGACGGCGATCTCGGCTCGGCCTTCCTGAGCGACGTGGGCGCGATGCTCGAGGACCCGCTCCGG
>DATFVJ010000329.1:0-7953 GCA_035260365.1 Streptosporangiaceae bacterium | reverse complement strand
CGCGAACCAGCCCGGCCACGCGAACCAGCCCGGCCACGCGAACCAGCCGGGCCAGGCCGGGGAGACCGGTGAGTCCGGCGGCGAGCCGGGCGGGCAGCACTACGCCGACCCGGACGGCATGCTTGGTGTCCTGCTCAGCGGCAGGTACCGGCTGGACCAGCGGATCGCGGCGGGCGGTATGGGCGAGGTCTGGCGCGGCACCGACGAGGTGCTCGGCCGGCCGGTGGCAGTCAAGCTCCTCAGGCACGCCTACGTCGGTGACGAGGCGCTCGCCTCCCGGTTCCGCGCGGAGGCACGCTACGCCGCGTCACTGTCGCATCCCGGGATCGCGCAGGTCTTCGACTACGGCGAACAGGACACGGGGCGCGACTCCGGCGGCGGCGCGTACCTGGTCATGGAACTGGTGCCAGGCGAGCCGCTTTCCGCCATCCTCGCCCGCACCGGCCGGCTGTCACCCGAGGTGACGCTGGACATCATCGCGCAGGCGGCGAGCGCCCTGCAGGCCGCGCACGCCTCGGGGATCGTGCACCGTGACATCAAGCCGGGCAACCTGCTCGTCACGGCGGACGGCCGGGTGAAGATCACCGACTTCGGCATCGCCCGGGCGGTGCAGGCCGCACAGGCGGGCCATCTGACCCAGACCGGAATGGTCATGGGCACCGCGCAGTACGTGTCACCGGAACAGGCGAGCGGGCTGCGGGTCACCCACGCCTCCGACGTCTACTCACTTGGCGTCGTCGCCTACGAGTGCCTGGCCGGCGCCCCGCCCTTCGCCGCGGAGGCGCTGATCGCGCTCGCGCTCGCGCACGTCCGCGAGGTGCCGCGGCCGCTGCCGCCGAACGTGCCCACCCTGGTGTGCGACATGGTGATGCGGATGCTCGCCAAGCGGCCCGAGGACCGCCCGGCCAGCGCGCAGGCCGTGGCGGACCGCGCGAACGTGCTCCGCGACGTGCTCCCCGACACGTCCGGCCCCGGCCTGGCCGAGATGGCTTCCGAGGACGCGGCGTCGTGGTTTTCCGAGGATTCGCCGACGAGCCCCCGGTTGCATGACGGTGCCACGACACAGATACCGATTGATGATCCCGAACGGCTGCCGCGGCCGCCATACCGGCCAGTTCGCCGTCGCGCGCTCGTGGTGGCCACACTGAGCGTTACCATTCTGGGACTTGGCGTAGTGACCACGGCGCTGATGCTGAACAGTCACCACGCGGCGGACGCGGGCGGGGCGGCGGGCGCGTCCACGAGCGCCCGCCCGCACGTGAGCCACAGCACGCACGGTGTGGCGCCGACCACAAGCCAGCGCCCGCCCGCCACGAGCCCGGCGAGCCCGTCCGCGCCGCCGCGGAGCCCGACCGTCTCGGCGACGCCGAGCCCAAGCGTGCCGGTCAGCCATACGCCCTCGCCGACACCCTCGCCGACGGCGTCGACGTCGCCGACCGGCACGACGTCGCCGACGGCGGCGCCGACATCAACCGTGCGGGCCACGGCGCCCGCATCGACCCCGTAGGCTCGCCCGTGACGGTGACACCCGGACCGCAGGGATGAACAGAACGCAGGACGGTAAAGAAAAGTGCGAGACATGACTCAGCCCCGGCTCCTCGGTGGGCGCTACGAGCTCGACGGGGTCGTCGGGCGCGGCGGCATGGCCGAGGTCTACCGCGCGCGTGACATCCGCCTGGACCGCATCGTCGCTATCAAGACGCTCCGTGACGACCTGGCGCGCGACCAGACGTTCCAGGCGCGGTTCCGGCGTGAGGCGCAGTCGGCCGCGTCCCTCAACCACCCGTCGATCGTCGCCGTCTACGACACCGGCGAGGACATGGTCGGCCCGGTCCCGGTGCCCTACATCGTGATGGAGTACGTCGACGGCCGCACGCTGCGGGACCTGCTCCGCGACGACCGGAGGCTGCTGCCGGAACGCGCGCTCGAGATCGTCGACGGCGTCCTGCGGGCGCTCGACTACAGCCACCGCAACGGCATCGTGCACCGTGACATCAAGCCGGGCAATGTCATGCTGACGCGCAGCGGCGACGTGAAGGTCATGGACTTCGGCATCGCCCGCGCGCTGTCCGACAGCCAGGTCACCATGACCCAGACCGCCCAGGTCATCGGCACCGCGCAGTACCTTTCACCGGAGCAGGCCCGCGGCGAGCGCGTGGACGCGAGAAGCGACCTGTACTCGACGGGATGCCTGCTGTACGAGTTGCTGACCGGCCGGCCACCGTTCACCGGCGACTCACCGGTCGCGATCGCCTATCAGCATGTCCGCGAGAACCCGGTGCCGCCCACGCAGATCGACCCGGAGATCCCGCGCTGGGCCGACGCGATCGTGCTCAAGGCCATGGCGAAGAGCCCGGCTGACCGCTACCAGAACGCCGCCGAGATGCGGGCCGACATCCAGCGCGCGATGTCGGGCATGCCGGTCTCCGCGCCGGCCACCGAAATGCTGGCGCAGACCCAGCGGGTGGGCGGCGCGACGATGGTGGCCCCGCCGACCAGCGCCATTCCCGGCTACCAGTACGGCCCGCCCGAGGACCGGCCGCCGGGCGGCGGGCGCCGCCGCGGCCTGCTGTGGGCGCTGTTCGCCCTGCTGGTGCTGGGCACGGTCATCGCCGTCGCCTACCTGCTACTCAACGGCGGCGGCAAAACGTACGCCGTGCCCGACGTCACCAACATGACGCAGCAGCAGGCGGACGCCGCGATCGTCAACGCTCACCTGATTCCGCACGACATCGCCAGCACGTCCGCGACGGTGCAGAAGGGCCACGTCATCGGCACCAGCCCGTCGGCGGGCACCCTGCTCAAGGCCAACTCGACGGTAACGGTCAGCGTTTCGGCCGGCCAGCAGCAGGTGACCGTGCCGAGTGTGGTGGGTGAGGATCAGAACACGGCGTCGGCCAAGCTGTCCAACGCGAACCTCAACCCGGTCATCAAGACGGTGCAGTCGACCAAGCCGGCCGGCACGGTGGTGAGCCAGAACCCGCCGGGCGGCACCAAGGTCAACCCGAACAGCAACGTACAGCTCAGCGTCTCGGGGGGCGGCACCACCGTGCAGTCGGTGGTCGGCGATCCGGTCGAGACGGCGAAGAACATTCTGCAGCAGCAGGGGTTCCAGGTACACGAGGTCGAGCAGCCCGGTCCCGCCACGGCCGCGGTGGGCACCGTGTACGCGCAGAACCCGCAGGGCGGCTCGACGGTCCAGCCCGGCGCCACGATCACGATCTTCGTCCAGCCGGCCACGCCGAGCACGTCGCCGACCCCTACCACGACACCGACGGGAACACCGACCCCCACGGGTCAGGGTCAGGGTCAGGGTTAGGATCACTGACAGATCCTGGCCCCAAGCGGCGGTTCCTGGCCCAGGCCCGTGTCACCGAGCGTGAGCCGTTCGGGATCGTGCTGTTTCGCCGTCACAGGCCCGGCGCCTGGCCCTGCCCGGACGTGCCTGGCCGGCCGCTCCTGGCCCGAGCCCCGGCGGCGGGTTCACGCGCGGCTTGCCTGGCGCTGCCTCGACGCTATCCCACGCCCACGCGGTCGATGGGCAGGTGCAGGGCCGCCCACGGGAACACGAGCAACCAGAGCGCGGCGACGGCGAGCGCCGCGATCAGGATCAGCGCCACGAGCTTGGCTGCCCGGCCGCCCGGCAACCGGCGCCACAGCCACCCGTACACGGCTCAGCCCGCCCCGGCGGGCCGGGGCCGGGTGTACATGAGCAGGCCGGTCACGATGATCCGGTGCGTCCCCGTCCACGGCGGGTCACATGTGATCAGTGTGATCATCCGCTGCCTCGGCCGCTGGCGCGGATGACCAGGCACCGGATCGAGGACGCCGACGTCGGTGGGGAGCACCTCCCGGGTTCGCGTCACCAGGTACCCGTAGCGGTCCTGCCTCGTGTCGATGATCACGATGTCACCGGGCACGAGCGAGGGCAGATGATAGAAGGGGTTCCCCGCGGTGACCCGGTGACCCGCGACGGCGAAGTTCCCGGCCTGGCCGGGAAGTGCGGTGCCCGGCACGTGACCCGGCCCGAGAGCAAGCTGCGGCAGACCGGTGCCTTCGACGATCACGAAGCGCCAGTGCCAGCCGAAGCGTGGAATCTCGATGAACGCGAAGGGCCTGCCGAGCACGGGATGAATGCGGCCGCGGCGCGGATGTGCACCGCGCGCCTGGCTCACCGGCTGGCGCCACTGGCGGCCGAGTTCGCTGGCGAAGGCGTGCTGGGCGTGGCTGGCCTGAACGCCGGTTCCCCAGATCAGGTACCCGACGAACAGCAGTATGACGGCGCCAAGAGTGAGGCAGAGCTCACCGAGGGCCCGGAGAAGGTTCCGCACTGCCGGGACCACCGCATCGCGAATATGGCCGGCCAGCGAAGGCCGGAGCTGTGATCTTGCTGAGGGTTTGACCACGCGCCCAGCCCGCAACGGGGGAGGTCCGCGCGGTACGTGCTGCGGGAACGCAACGACTGCCTACGCAGCGTACAGTATTCGTTGCAATCTGGTACCGGCCTTGCGAGAACGCCCGCCCGCGCCGCCAAAGATCTGCGAGACATGCCCTCAGGGTTGATCCGCCCTATCCGAGCGCACCAGCAACTACCCTTACCGACAGGACCCAACCAGGAGACGACCGTGCCCAAGTCCCGCGTACGCAAGAAGGCGGTCTACACGCCACCGCCGAGATCCGCCAAGTCCAAGATCAGCCCGCGGTGGCTGGTACCCGTGATGGTGTTCTGCCTCGTGTTCGGGCTGGCCTGGATCGCCGTGTTCTACGTCACGAGTGGTCAGAATCCGGTGATGAGTGCGATAGGCAACTGGAATCTGCTCGTCGGCTTCACCTTCATCATCGGCGGCGTGATCCTGTCCACGCGCTGGCGATGAGCGCTCGGGCTTACACATATGTAATTCGGTCCACATGGTGGTCCACAGGTTGTTGATAACTCGCCAGACCGCAGTACGCACACGCGACCGCTATCCACACCCTGTGGATAGCGGTCGTACCGAGGGTGCACGGATCGTGCCCGGGCACCCGGGACCGCAGCGGTCACCGGGCCCGACGTCACCCGGGCGTCAGGCCGTCAACTGGTGCGTGCGAAGGACCGTGGCCACGATCAGCAGTGCGAGCAGCGCCACGGTCGCACCGGCCTGTACGAGCGCGCGCCGGTTGCGCGGGGCGTACGCGTACGCGGCCGTCAGCGCCGCGCCGGTGATGAGCCCGCCCACGTGTGCCTCCCACGCGATGTTCGGAATCGTGAAGCTGATCACCAGGTTGATGCCGATCAGGACCACGATCCCGCGGGCGTCGAGGTGCAGCCGCCTGGCCACCACGAACCACGCGCCGAACAGGCCGAAGATCGCGCCGGAGGCGCCGACCGACGGCACGTTCGGCGCGCCGAGGTAGTAGAAGAGCACCGAGCCGCCGAGCGCGCTCATCAGGTACACGACGGTGAAACGCACCCGCCCGAGCGCCTGCTCGAGCGAAGGACCGACGACCACCAGCGCCCACATGTTGAACAGGATGTGCAGCGGGGTCGTGGCGTGCAGGAACGCGCCGGTGATGAGCCGGTAGTACTCGTGGTGCGCGACCCCCACGAGCTGCCCGCCGAGCGCCGAGTCCCGGGCCAGGCCGATCATCGCGAAATAGTCGACGATCTTGCTGTTGGTCAGCTCGACGAGGTAGATGGCGACGTTGAGGGCGACGAGCACCCACGTGACGCGCGCACCCCCCGCCGCGACCCGGCCGCCGAAGACCGTCCGGGTCTTCGGCGTCGCGCGGCTCGCTTCGTGTATGCACTCGACGCACTGCTGCCCGACCGGCGCGGAACGCAGGCAGTCGGGGCAGGCGTAGCGACCGCAGCGCACGCACGAGACGTACGTCTCGCGCCCCGGGTGCCGGAAGCAGGTCGGAACCTGGGGGGGTCCACTGCCCGTGCCGCTGTTGGTCTCGGGCGCGTTCAAATCCCTATCCGGCGGTTGTACCTGAGCCACGGTCAACCGTAACCGATTCCAGGACCACGTCTTCCACCGGACGGTCCTGCTGGCCGGTCTTTACCCCGCTGATCCGGTCGACGACGTCACTGCCCTCGATCACTTCGCCGAAAATAGTGTGCTTGCGGTTCAGCCACGGCGTCGCCGCCATGGTGATGAAGAACTGCGAGCCATTGGTGCCGGGCCCCGCGTTTGCCATCGCGAGCAGGTACGGGCGGTCGAAAACGAGATCGGGATGGATCTCGTCGGCGAACTTGTAACCCGGCCCGCCGGTGCCGGTACCGAGCGGGTCCCCGCCCTGGATCATGAAATCGGGGATCACCCGGTGGAAGACCGTGCCGTCGTACAGCCTGGCGGTCGACTTCTGGCCGGTGCGAGGATCCTTCCACTCGCGCGCGCCGTCGGCGAGTTCGGTGAAGTTGCGGACCGTCTTGGGCGCGTGGTCGGGAAAGAGCCGGACCACGATCGTGCCGAGGTTGGTCTGCAGCCTTGCGGTGAGCGTTTCTGTCATGCCTCGCATCCTGCCATGAGCGCGCCAGCCCTGGGTGCCGCCAGCACCTGCCGGGCCCCCCGCGCCGAGCGCTTGGCCGTCGCATGCGTTAGCTGCTGCCCTGTGGGTACGCACGGTGGTGCAGGCATGTGCAACTCGACGGCACCCGCGCACGGGCAGGATTGGGCGTGGGCGCAGCGGGAAGCCTGGCAGACGGAAACATCCGGGAGGTTAACGTGTCCCTGACAACGAGGAAGCAGCAGGCCAAGGCGGTGCCGCCCGCCGCGCGTAAGCGCGCGCAACAGGCCGCTCAGCAACTTGCCCCCCTTGCGAAGAGCGCACGGGACAGCGCGGTGCAGCGGCTTCGGGGCGCCCGTGGCTGGGCCGCACCCAAAGTCGAGCAGGCCGCGCACAATGTCCAGGAGAACGTGGCCCCGAAGGTCTCAGCCGTACTCGAGGCAAACGTGGCGCCGAAGGTCTCGGCTGTACTCGAGGCGACCGCACACCGTCTGGAACCGGCTCCGGCAGAGCTGAAGAAACTCAGCCGCAGGGCGCGCCGGCGCGCTCGGGCGACCGCGCTCGAGGTGAAGGCGCGCCGCGAGAAGCTTCTCGCCAAGGCCGCCAAACCCAAGCGACGCTGGCCCAAGCTCGTCGGCGGCGCCGCATTCGTCGCGGCCACCATCGGCGCGATCGCCGCCGTCGCGATGCGGCGAGGCCGTGACAAGGTGGAAAGCGATCTCGACGACGCGGCGGCCACGGGCGAGGAGTCCGGCGAACCGCGATCTGTTCCCGCAGACGCCGACGCAGGTTCCGACGGCCAGGTCCGTACGCCCTGAGGTGCCTGCGGTCGCGGGGATGACGACTCACGGGCTGGTGCTGCAAGAGGCTTAGCAAGGGCCGGGTCGGAGCCTTCGGGCAGAATGCGAGTGTGCTGCTCGACGAACTTGTGCGGACCTCGGCCGCGGTGGCAGCGACGTCGTCACGCCGCGCCAAGATCGAGGCGATCGCGAACCTGCTCCGCCGCGCGGAGCCGGGGGAGGTTCCGGTCGCGGTCGCATTTCTGTCCGGAGAGCTGCGCCAGCGCCAGATCGGCGTGGGCTATGCCGCACTTCGGGATATCGCCGGTGTCTCCTGGCCAACGGGCGCCGTCGGGCCTGCGAAGGAAGCCCCGGCCCCTGACCCGAGCCCGGGCACCCCACAGGAGGCCACGGGTGAGGCCGCGGTCGCCGCCGCCGGTCTCACGCTCACCGCCGTTGACACGGTCTTCGCACAGATCGGCGCGGCCACCGGCCCAGGATCGCAGGCGGAGCGGCGGCGGCTGCTCGCGTCCCTGTTCGCAGGCGCGAGCGCCGGCGAGCGGTCCTTCCTGACCCGGCTCATCGCCGGTGACCTGCACCAGGGTGCGCTGGAAGGTGTCATGATCGAGGCCATCGCGGCCGCCGCCGACGTGGCGGCCGCAGAAGTGCGGCGGGCGCACATGCT
>DATFVJ010000328.1:0-7634 GCA_035260365.1 Streptosporangiaceae bacterium | reverse complement strand
GGTGCCGCCCGCCGCGCTCGATCCCGGCTCCCAGGTCGTGCTACGGCGCCATGGGCAGCGCCGCGTCGCCGACCGGATCTGGGCGGACATCGGGCGCATCACCGGCACGATCGCCGAGCGCACCGGTGACACGGTGCTCGTCGATCAGGGTCACACCCGTGGCCGCGGTGTCCTCGTCTTCTCCGGCCGCTCGTCCGGCCAGATCATGGTCCGCTTCCCCAAGCTGGAGCCCGGTTACCTGATCGACGTGATCGGGCTTCGCCGCGGCGGGGTCGTCGAGGCGCTCGTCCCGGCGACCTCTCAGCCGCCGTACCACAGCGACCACGTGCCGCGCGCCGCGCTCCTGCGCGGGCATGTGCCGGAGGCCATCAGCGGCACCGCCAGCTGGCACGAGCCGGCCGACGATCCCGATGGCCTGCCCGGTGCCGCTTACCCGGCCCTCGACCCGGCGTCCGGCTGCGGCGACGCCACCTACTGCGATGCGGCCGTGAGTTGCGTCAGGCTTCCTTACCTGTCCATCGGCAGCGTCCTTGACGTGCGCAACGACTGCTCGGGTGATTTCGCCGCCGTCGGGGTGACCACCTGCGGATCGGTCGCGAGCCGCTTCTGTGACAGATGCCTCACCTGCGGCATCTCGCCGCGCGGCCGCATCGTCGAGCTCTCGATGACCAGCTTCGTGGAACTTGGCGGTGAACTGCACGAGGGCTGTTTCAACACGACCATCAGAATTGGTGGATAAGGATGCTCAGCGCTTTCCGCGAGATGCAGCTCCCGCTGCTCGCCGCGTTGCTCGTGCTCGCGTGCGCCGGAAAGGCGGCCCGCGCCGCACGATCGCGCTCGATCGCGGCGGGTACCGGCCCGACCACCATGTTCCCGCTGCACCTGCGCAGGCCCGCGGCGATCGCCATGTGCGCGATCGAACTCGCCCTCGGGCTGGCGCTGATCGCCACGGCGGGCCGCCCGATAGCGTGGCCTGCCGCCGCGATGGTGGTGCGGCTCGGCGTGGTCCTGCTTTTCGCCACCGCGACGGCGGCGCTCGTCGAGCTCAAGGCGCACCGCCCCGACATCGGGTGCGGCTGTTTCGGCGACCTGAGCAGCACCCCGATCAGCCTGCGCACCATCGCCCGGTCCGCTCTCTTCACCATCGCGGCGGCCGCCACCCTGGGCGTGCCCCCGGTCCGGCTGACCGCGGACGGCCTCGTTCCAGGCGCGGCGCACGGGACGCTCGGCGCGCGTCTGCTTGTCGCGGCGCTCGTCGCCGAGGTCGTCCTGCTCGCCGCCCTGTCCCCCGAGCTTGGCGAGGCTCTGGTCCGGCTCGGTTACCGCGAGCCCTGCGAACGGCGCGCGCTGCCCAGGGCGCGCACGCTCGCCGCGCTGCGCTCGAGCCGGGCCTGGCGCCGTTACGCCGAGTTCCTGACCAGCGCCGAGCCCACCGACGTCTGGCGCGAACTTTGCTGGCGGTACGCCGTGTTCTCCGGCGATATCAACGACCGGGAGGCCGATATCGTGTTCGCCGTCTTTACGCGGCGGTGGAGCCCGCCCGTCCGCGCCGCCATCGTCGACGCCGTGACCGGCGAGGTACTCGCGCGCAGCGTCCGCCGCACGCAGCCGATACCGTCGCAGCCGATACCTGCCGCCGATCCGGACGGTGCGGTCGTGGCCACCCGCGGAGGAGACGACTTCGCCCGTACGAGCTAGGGTGTCCCGCAGATCCTGGTGGCTGCGGGCGGTGCAGCCCGGGGTTCGTGTCACGGTAGGCATTTCTAGCTCTTTCTAGCCGCACGCGTAGACAGGCGAAGACGGCGGCAGACAAGTCTCGCGGGTCAGGCGCGGGATCAGGCGCTGGCGCCGCCCGGCTGGCGCACGCGCCCGGCTGGCGCCCGCGGCCGGCCGCACTCAGACCCGGCCGCGCTCAGACTGGCTGCGTGCGCAGGAACTGGCCGAAATGCGGCACGGTGAACGCGATGAGCCCCCGCTCCGAGCTGTAGATGAGGCCCTTCTTGATCAGGCCGTCCCGCGCCGGGGACAGGCTCGACGGCTTGCGCCCGAGTTCGTCGGCGACGTTCGCGGTCGGCACGGGCTCGTCGCCGAGCATCGCCATCGCGCGCATGTACTCGCGTTCGGCCGGTGTCGCCCGCTCGTACCTGCTACCGAAGAAGCCGACGGCAAGCTCGCCCTCCGCCTCAGGCGCGGCGACCCGCACGTCGCCGGCCGAGATCGGGCTGGCCGTGGCGACGTCCCAGGTGACCTTGCCGTACGCCTGGACGAAGTACGGATATCCGTCGGCCGCCGCGTACAGCGCGTCGAGCGCGGCCGGCTTGAACTCCACCCCTTCTCGTTCGGCCGGCGCGATCAGCGCGAGGTCCGCGGCCGCCCGGTCGAGCCGGTCGATCCGGACGTAGCGGAACAGCCGCTCCGAGTAGCTTTTGCTCGCCGAGAGCACCGACGGCAGATGCGGCAGGCCGGCGCCGACCACGATCAGCGGGCCGCCGGTCTGCGACAGCTCATGGCACGCGGCACACAGCGCCGACACGTCCGTAGCCGGCACGTCCTGCATCTCGTCGACGAACAGCGCTATCCCGACCCCAAGGTCGGTGGCGATGGACGCCGCGTCGGCGAACAGCTCGGTAAGGTCGATCTCCATATCGCCGGAGTCGGCCCGGCCGCGCACCGGCAGCGCGTCGATGCCCAGCGAGGCGGGCGCGCCCTTGGCCGCCTTCGGGTCGCGCGCGGCGAAGGACTTGAGCACACCGAGGAAGTACTCGATGCGATCCGGTGCCCGGTGCCGTGGCGCGAGTTCACGCACCGCCATGTGCAGCGCGCCCGCCACCGGCCGCCTGATCGACTGGTCCGGCCTGGCCTCGATCTTGCCGGTTCCCCACAGCCGCCCGATCGCCATCGACCTGAAGGTGTTGAGCAGTACGGTCTTTCCGACACCGCGCAGCCCGGTCAGCACCATGCTGCGTTCGGGGCGGCCGCGGGCGACGCGTTCGAGCACGACCTCGAACTGGCCGATCTCACGATCACGGCCGGCGAGTTCTGGCGGGCGCTGCCCAGCGCCCGGGGCGTAGGGGTTGCGTACCGGGTCCACGGCATCGGACTCTATATCCCGATCTAGCACGGACCTTAGATTTCCGTAGAAGAAGCTTCGGCGTGTCGCGCCGGGGCGCGGCGCGAAGAATCCCGCCGGGGCGCGGGGAGAAGAGTCGCGCCTGGGTCTGCCGCGAAGTGGCGCGCCGGACGCGACCGACAGGTCCAGCCGCGGACCCAGGCCGGGTTCAGGGCCCGGCCCGCGGCTCCCCCTACGGATCAGTGGAGCAGATCGAGCTGGTTCGCGGCGTCGTCGACGAAGTACACGCCGCTCCCATGCGGCGCCACGGCCAGCCCGGACAGCGCGCCAGCACCCGGCGGGCGGCCCGACGCGTCGCTGGCCGCGCGTCGCCGGCGACGCTACCGTCAGCACAGCCTCTACACGGACCGCCGGGCCTGGGCGGTTCAGGCCGTGGCCGGCCGATCGGCAAGAAAGATTTGATCGGGAGCCCGCGCAGCGATTAAAATTCACCGAGCGTTGAGATTTGGCCCGGCGACCTGGGCAGGATGCGCCACGTCTGGCCACTCGGCACGGTCGCAAGCAGAAGGGGCTGAGCCATGTGGGCGATGATCGTCAAGGAGTTCCGCCAGCTTCGGCGGGACCGGCGGACGCTGGCGATGATGATCTTCCTGCCGATCGTGCTGCTGATCATCTTCGGTTACGCGGCGAGCTTTGACGTCAAGACGATCGCCACCACCGTGGTGGGCCCGCGGGCCAGCCAGGTCGCGGCGGAACTGCGCGCGCCGTTCCAGGCGGTGAAGGTCGCGCCCGGGGAGGGCCGCGCGGACGCCGTCGCCGCGCTCCGGGACGGCAGGACGCCGGTCGCGATCGTCACGGACCCGCGCGGCACCACGGTGCTCCTTGACGGCTCGCAGCTGTTCACCGCGAAAGCCGCCGAGGCGGCGCTCGCCTCGATGGCCGCGCACACGCCCGCGGCCGGAACGCCCGCTCCCGCGACGCCCGCAGCTGGGGCACCTGCATCAGGGGCGGCGCCCGCGCCCCGGATACAGGTGCTGTACAACCCGGGCCTCAAGACAGCGGACATCATGGTCCCCGGGCTCGCGGGCCTGATCCTGCTGTTCGTCGGCATGGTCATAACCAGCCTCGGGGTGGTGCGCGAGCGTCAGGCGGGCACGCTCGAGCAACTCGCCGTCATGCCGCTGCGCCCACGCGACGTGTTCCTCGGCAAGATCGCTCCGTATTTTCTGGTGGCCGCCGTGGACCTCGCTATCGTGGTCGCGCTTGGCGTCGCGCTGTTCGCCGTGCCGTTCCGCGGCTCCGTGCTGGTATTCGGGCTCGGTGCCCTGCTCTTCCTGTTCGTGACGCTGGGCATGGGCGTCCTCATTTCGAGCGTGTCGCAGACCCAGGGCCAGGCGATCCAGCTCGCGATCATGGTCATGCTGCCGCAGATCATGCTGTCCGGGCTGATCTTCCCGTTGTCCTCGATGGCCGCCGGGGTGCGCTGGCTCGGCTACATCCTGCCGCTCACCTACTTCATCCAGATCACCCGCGGCGTGATGCTGCGCGGCGCGCCGATCGGTGCGCTCTGGCCGTCGTTCGCCTACCTCGCGCTGATCGGCGCCATCGTCACCGGGCTCGCGACGCTGCGCTTCCGCCAGTTCCTCGCTCCCAGCCCACGGCGCACGCACCGGCACGAGGAAGCCAAGGCGACCGCGGCGGCGGCGGAGGCGGCGCGATGACCAGGCAGGCCCTGGCTCCGCTCACGGACCGCGCGGGCCAGGACTGGGGAGTGCGCGGGGTCACCGTCGCGTTCGGCGGGCGGGCCGCGCTGCGCGGCGTCAGCCTCGATGCGCCGCGCGGTCAGGTGACCGGCGTTGTCGGCGGCGACGGGGCGGGAAAAACGACCCTGCTCCGCATCCTGGCGGGCGCGGCGGCTCCGGACGCCGGAGACGTCAGGCGCCCGGCCGCCGACCGGACCGGCTATCTGCCCGCGAGTTCGGGCACCTACCCTGACCTGTCGGTCGAGGAGAACCTGTCCTTCGCTGCCGCGGGTTACGGCGTGCCGGTCAAGCAGGCGCGGGAACGGACGCAGGAGTATCTCGAGCGCACCGGCCTCGCCTCCGCGCGGCGCCGGCTGGCCGGAAACCTGTCCGGCGGGATGCGGCAGAAGCTCGGTGTGATCCGCGCCATGCTGCACGAGCCCGATCTGCTCGTGCTCGACGAGCCGACCACCGGGGTGGACCCGGTGAGCAGGGCCGACCTGTGGTGGCTGATCGCCCGCGCGGCGGCGGCCAGCGCCGCGGTCATCCTGACCACGACCTATCTCGACGAAGCCGAGCGCGCCGCCTCGGTCCTCGTGCTCGACGAGGGCATTGCGCTCGCGCAGGGGACTCCTGACGAGATCATCGCCGCTGTTCCAGGGAGGATCGAAATTCATCCCGAACGGCTGCGCGGTGCTGCCGGCCGGCGTGCCTGGCGCCGCGGGGGAACGTGGCGGGTCTGGATCCCGCCGGGCACCGGCGGCGACGGCGCCGCGTCCGCTGACCGCCCCGGGCCGGTGACACCGGACCTGCAGGACGCGGTCATCGTGGCCGCCCTGGCGCGGGAGCTTGAGCCGTCATGACCGGGTTGCTCGCGCAGACCATCGGCGCCACCCGCGTGTTCGGCCGTTTCACCGCGGTCCGCGACGTCGATCTGCACGTTGCGCCGCGAGAGGTGGTGGGCCTGCTCGGCGCTAACGGCGCGGGCAAGACGACGCTGATCAGAATGCTGCTCGGCCTGCTGCGGCCGAGCCGCGGTGAGGTCCGCCTGTTCGGGCAGCCGCCGTCCATCGATACCCGCAGCAGGCTCGGCTATCTGCCGCAGGGCCTCGGTCTTTACGATGATCTATCGCCCGCGGAGAACATCGCCTTCGCGCGGGCCGCGTTCGGCGGTACGGGCGGCGGGCTGCCCGCCGGCCTGGAGCCGGTGAGCGGTGTCCCGGTCGGGCGCCTGCCCCTCGGTGTCCAGCGGCGGGTCGCGTTCGCAGTGGCCCTCGGCCACCGGCCGGACCTGCTCGTCCTCGACGAGCCCACATCTGGCGTCGATCCGCTTGCCCGCGCGCGGCTGTGGGAGACGATCCGTGACACCGCCGACGCCGGAGCGGGTGTGCTTGTCACGACGCACCACATGGACGAGGCGCAGGAGTGTGACCGGCTGGTGGTGATGGCGGACGGCCGGGTCGTCGCCGAGGGCACGGTGGCGCAGATCGTCGGCTCGGCACGGGTGACGATTGTCGAGACACCCGACTGGGCGAGCGCGTTCGACGCCGTCGACCGGGCCGGAAAGGTGGCCGGCCTCGTCGGCCGCAGCCTGCGCGTTCCTGGCGCCTCTCCCGACCAGGTGCGGGAGATGCTAGGCGCGATCCAGGCGACGATCTACGCGATGCCCGCCACGCTGGAAGAACGGTTCCTCGAGCTCGCGCGGCCCCCGGCCGGAACTGCCGCCGCCACGCCCGCGAGCTGACCGCCCGCGGCATCGTCTCGTCCTTGAAATCCTCGCGGCCACGTGCCCGCCTGATTCATTCCGGCACATATTGGGCGATTTAGCCCTTTAACTGGCGGCGCGGAATTTGGCGGTGAGCTTAATTCTAAGTCTTGCCCAAATGCTGCCGCGTGCATACGATACGATGCTTGCGTTTGCCCGGGGTAATTACGGCAGCTATTCAGGGGTCAGAAATGCGACGATATCACAACAAAGTTCCGGCCGTCTTGCGGGAACACGGCCGGGCAACTGCTATGGCACTTCTCACGGTGCTCGCGTTGGCTCCGCTGGCCGCGTGGAGCGGCGCGGGAGCGCCGGTCGCCGCGGTGCCAAGGGGGTCCGCCGCCGTTACCGGCGCGATCGTGTCCGCCATCGACGGCAGGTGCCTCAGCAATTATCCCAACTACGCCGGCCAGCGGCTGGTCGCGGACATCGACAAATGCGTCGGCAGCAGTTCGGAACGCTGGACACTGCCGGCCGACAATACCGTGCGCGTTCAGGGCAAATGCCTCGCAGCCGGGAGGAAGACGAGTGGAACGGGACTGGTCCTGGCCAGGTGCACTAAATCGGCCGGGCAGTTCTGGGAAGCGGATGGCGTGGTCAATGCGCCCACCGCCGAACTGCTCAACCCGTGGTCGGGTAAGTGCATGACCGTCCCGCGGGCCAGGGCCGCCGCCCATACCCAGGTGCGGATCTACACGTGCGCCAGATCGCCGGCGCAGACCTGGTACCTCCCGCCGCACACACCGCCGTTGACGATGGGCCACTGACGATGGGCCACTGACGATGGGGCCACTGACCATCGGCCACTGACGCCAGGTAACCGGCCGGCGCCGGCCCACACCGGTCCCTGGCGATTCGCCGCGTTCCGCCGGCGCTTTCGCCGTTGGCGCCGGCCGGCCTCATCGTCGTGGCGAGATCAGAGCTTGCCCGGATCCGACTCCGAATGGGGGAATCGCAGTGAAGGTTCAGGGGTTTCGCGGTAACCGCGTTTCATGGCGCGGCGCAATGATGATCACTTCCTCGGCCGTGGCCGTCGCGGCAGGTGTACTTGTGGCGG